>JANQXJ010000263.1 GCA_030729445.1 Limnohabitans sp.
CTTGCAGGCGTTCGTGCTCCAGCACCAGCGCGTCGCCAATCATGACGCGGCTCATGCCGGGGTTTTTCTCGGCAAATTGAAACAGCAACGCCACGATGCGGGCAGCCTGTTGGGGGCCGGGGGGTTCGCGGTCGGTGACTTGGCGTATGAGGCCCATGGTGGACTGGTCGACAAAGTCAATCAGGCCTTCGAACATTTGCGCCTTGCTGGCAAAGTGGCGGTACAGGGCGGCTTCGCTCACCCCGATTTTGGCGGCCAGGCCTGCCGTGGTCACGCGTTCGGCACCGGGCTGCTCGAGCATGGCGGCCAGGGTTTGCAAAATTTGCAACCGGCGCTCGCCCGGTTTGGGGCGCTTGCGTGTGGGGGCCGACGCCTCGTCGGCCGTGGGCTCGTGTGGTTCTTGGTCTGGCATGTCACTCCCTATTTTCTTCGAGCTTCTTGATTCGAGCCGCCCAGCTTGGCGGTGGGTCGCACCTCAACGGCTCTTGATCATGGTGCCAAAAGCTTGCTCCGACAACACTTCGAGCAGCATGGCGTGGGGCACGCGGCCGTCGATGATGTGCACCGCGTTCACGCCGCTCTTGGCCGCGTCCAGGGCGCCAGCAATTTTGGGGATCATGCCGCCGCTGATGGTGCCGTCAGCGCACAACTCGTCGATGCGGCTGGGGGTCAGCTCGGTGAGCAAGTTGCCTTCTTTGTCGAGCACGCCGCGGATGTTGGTGAGCATCAGCAGTTTTTCAGCTTGCAGCACGGTGGCCAGTTTGGCCGCCACCACATCGGCGTTGATGTTGTAGCTCTCGTTGTGCTCGCCAAATCCGATGGGGCTGACCACCGGGATGAAGGCGTCGTCTTGCAGGCATTTGAGAATGGCCGGGTCGATGCTTTCGATCTCACCGACTTGGCCCACATCGTGTTCTTTGCTCGGGTCTTGGCTGTCCACCAGGCGCAGTTTTTTGGCGCGGATCAGGCCACCGTCACGGCCCGTCAGGCCCACGGCTTTGCCGCCTGCGCGGTTGATCATGCCCACGATGTCTTGTTGCACTTCGCCGCCCAGCACCCACTCGACCACTTCCATGGTTTCGGCATCGGTCACGCGCATGCCTTGGATGAATTCACCGGTTTTGCCCAGGCGCTTCAGCGCCGTTTCGATTTGCGGGCCGCCGCCGTGCACCACCACCGGGTTCATGCCCACCAGTTTGAGCAGCACCACGTCTTCGGCAAAGGCCTGCTGCAGGGCCGGGTCGGTCATGGCGTTGCCGCCGTATTTGATGACCAGGGTCTTGCCGTGGAACTTGCGGATGTAGGGCATGGCCTGGGCCAGGATCTGGGCCTGGTCGTGCGGCGCAACAGTGGGGGCGGCGGTGGATTCGGTCATGGCGAAAAAGCTTCAGCAAATGGACAGATGATAAGAAACGGGCGATGGCAAACACACCCGTGCGGGCAATTGTGCCGCAAGCAGATGGCGCATCAGAGGATCTCGGCCAGCATGCGGTTGACGCCCTGCTGCCAAGGCGGCAGCACGAGGCCAAAGGCCTCTTGCAGCTTGTGTGTGGCCAGGCGCGAATTGAGCGGGCGCTGCGCGGGTGTGGGGAAGGCCGAGGTGGGCACAGCGGCGATCTCGCCCACCTTCAGGGCCAAGCCGGGCTGGGTGAGCCGAGTCTGCGCGATCACATGGCTGGCGTAGCCGTGCCATGTGGTCTGGCCTGCGGCCACCAAATGGTAGAGGCCGCCAAGCTTGGGTTGGCGCAAAGTGGCGCGGATGGCGTGCGCCGTGACATCGGCGATCAGGTCGGCCCCGGTGGGTGCGCCGTGCTGGTCGTCAATGACGGTGAGGCGTTCGCGCTCGGCGGCCAGGCGCAGCATGGTTTTGGCAAAGTTGCCACCCCGCGCGGCATAGACCCAGCTGGTGCGAAAAATCAGGTGCGCACAACCGCTGGCCACGATGGCTTGCTCGCCTTCGAGTTTGGTCTGGCCGTACACACTCAGCGGCCCGGTGGCGCTGTCCTCTTGCCATGGGCTTTGGCCCTGGCCATTGAACACGTAGTCGGTGGAGTAATGCACCAGCAAAGCCCCGATTTGCGCGGCCGCCTGCGCCAGCGCGGCGGGCGCGGTGGCATTGAGGCAGCGGGCCAGTTCGGGCTCGCTTTCGGCTTTGTCCACGGCGGTGTGCGCCGCGGCGTTGACGATGACATCGGGTTGGAAGGCCAACACCGTTTGCGCCAAGCGCTCGGGCTGGCTCAGGTCACCACAAAAGTCGGTGCTGTGCCGGTCCAGCGCCAACACCTCGCCCAAAGGCGCCAAGCTGCGCTGCAGCTCCCAGCCGACTTGGCCGTTTTTACCCA
>JANQXJ010000264.1 GCA_030729445.1 Limnohabitans sp.
GCCTTTTTGGCGTATGCAGAGCACCAGCCCTTGGCCGACACTTGCTTGCCTGCAAACAAGGGGCAACCACCGGCAGCAGCGCCGGCCTTGGCTTGGAACAGTGCGCAGTTGGCGCAGTTGGAACCCGCGGCAAACTTGGGGTTCTTGGCTTTGTCGACCTTGGTCGCGTCGGCTTTGTAAGCCAAGCCCACAGCTTGTGGGCCTTTTTCATCGACCATGGCTTGAGCGGAGGCTTCGCTCACCGCCAAAACGGCGGTGGCAGCGGTGGCCACTTGCATCATGAACACACGGCGTGTTGAAGATTGGGAAGAAAAACGGGACATAGAAGACTCCTTGGAAGTAACCGTCAGAAAATACTGGACAGTTCATTGTGCGCCACATCAGTCACCTTGTCATCCGGCCCAGATTACTTGAGCAAATCACACAGGAAAGCCCTGGTTTTTGAATGTCAACCGTGATGGACATGTCCATGTCAGAATGCGTCATAAAGACACATCTACCCCGAAAAGGTTTTGACATGCTGCAACTGCTGATTGGCTTGGCGCTCTTTTTGGGCATTCACTCTTTGCAAAGCTTGGCCCCGCAAGTGCGCCAAAACAGCATGGCCCGCTGGGGTGCGCTGGGCTTCAAGGCCGTTTACGCAGCGGTTGCGGTGCTTGGGCTGTACCTGCTGGTGCAAGGCTACAGCCAGGCACGGCTGGAGCCGGTGGTGCTGTGGACGCCGCCGCGCGGCATGCAACACGCCACCATCTTGCTGATGTGGGTGGCCATGGTCTTGCTGGTGGCCAGCTATGTGCCCGGCAACCAAATCAAGGCCAAACTGCGTCACCCCATGACCTTGTCGGTCAAAGTCTGGGCACTGGGACATTTGTTGTCCAACGGCAATCTGGTCGACTTAATTTTATTCGGTGGTTTCCTCATCTGGTCGGTACTGGTGTTCCGCGCAGCCCGCAAACGGGATCGTCAAAACCTGCACTCTGCACCCGAAGGCAAGCTGATCAGCACTTTGCTGACGGTCGTGTTGGGCACGGGCGTGTGGGCAGCCTTCCTGATGGGCGGCTTGCACGTCTGGCTGGTGGGTGTGATGCCTTTCACCCGAGCTGGCTGATCGTCCACTGTCGTGCAAGCAACCGCAACGCCTTTCGACCAGGCCGCTGCAGTGTCTGCAGCACCCGCTCGAAAACTTTGCACCGACTGCGGCCTCTCGCGCACGGATGACCCCAAACGCTGTGGCCAAGCTTGCCAGTTCATCCAGCCCGATTACCCGGGCTTGGAGCGTCGTGTGCATGGCCGCGTGCGCCAACAGAGCATTGCCGAACACACGGCCCAGCCCGACGAGTTGTTTTTTGGGCCCTACCAACAGATCCTGAGCGCCCGCCTCGACCCGCCCACGCAGGGCGCGCAGTGGACCGGCATCACCACCCGCTCGGCCGAGGTGTTGCTCGAACAAGGCCTGGTCGACGCCGTGATCGCCATGGCCGCCGACCCACACGACCGCTGGCGGCCGCGCCCGGTGCTGGTCACCCGCGCCGAGGACATGGCGCAGTGCCGGGGCATGCGAATGGGTTACGCGCCGCTGCTCAGCTTGGTAGAGCCCGCGCTGGCACAAGGCCACAAGCGCCTGGCCGTGATCGGCATCCCCTGCCAGATTTACGCCCTGCGCGCCATCCAGCCGCAACTCGAACGCGAGCAAGGTCTGGAGCAGCTCTACGTCATTGGTACACCCTGCTCTGACAACACCACCACCGAAAACTTCCACCAGTTTCTGGGCCTGATTTCGGACCGACCACAAGACATCAGCTACGTCGAGTTCCGTGCCGATTACAAGGTGGAGGTGCGAACCGACCAGGGCGACAAGCGCCTGATCCCGTTTTTGAACCTGCCGTTGTCCACCTTGCCGCCGGACTTTTTCCCGCTGACTTGCCGCACCTGCGTGGACTACACCAATGTGCTGGCCGACATCACGGTGGGTTACATGGGCGGGCACGGCCAGCAGTGGTTGCTGGTGCGCAACGCACGCGGCCAAGCGGTGCTCGACGGCATTCAATCGCAATTGGTCACCAGCGCGCCCATCAGCAAGGGCAAACGGGATGGCCCGGTGCGCGGCTTCATGGCCAACACCGAGCGCGCCGCCGGGGGCCTGCCGCTGCGCCGCATGCCGACCTGGATCAAGCCACTGGTCAACTGGCTCATGCCTCGGGTGGGCCCACGCGGCCTGGAGTTTGCACGCGCCCGGGTCGAGATGAAGGCCATCGAGTCCATCTTGCACCTGCGCCGCGAGGCGCCGGCGCGCATCAAAAACATGCTGCCGCAGCATGTTTGGGATTT
>JANQXJ010000265.1 GCA_030729445.1 Limnohabitans sp.
CTCAGGCGCTGCGCATCAGGCACCTCACGCACATCCACCGCAATCACGGCCTCGCAGTCGCCCTGGCGGGCGAGTTGGGCAATCAGGCCCTGGCCCAGAAAGCCTGCCGCGCCCGTGACCAACACGCGCCGTGCACGCGGCGTCAGTTGCAGGGACTCTGCGCTCATGCGCTCTGGTCCTTGAGCGGTTGGCGTGCCCACCAGCCTGCCAGTACCAGCCCGGCGATGATGTCCCAAAAGCCCCACACACCCGCCACCACGGCCATGCCGCCCAGGCCGTCAAAGAAACTGAAGATCAGCACCAGGCCCAGGCCCGCGTTGCGGATGCCCACTTCGATCGACAAGGCACGGCTGTCGTAGTCGGACAAACGGGCCGCTTTGGCGCAAAACCACCCGGTGCCAAAAGCCAGCGCGTCATGCAAGATGACGGCCACCAGCACCAGGCCCACATAGTCCAAAAAGTAGCGCCAGTTGCCCGCAATGGCCGCCACGATGAAGCCGATCAGGGCCACAAAGCTGATGATGCGCAGCGGCTTTTTGAAGCGCTCGGTCCAGACGGGCAAATAGCGGATGCACAGCAGGCCCAGCACAAAGGGCAGGCCGATGATGAGCAGGATGTGTACAAACATTTGCACCGGGTCCAGTGCGATGCTGGTCAGTAGCTGGGAGCCCGTGGGGTGCAAGCCACCCCAAAACGCAAAGTTCAGCGGCATGGCCACCACGGCGATGGCATTCGACACGGCGGTCATCGACACGCTCAGCGCCACATTGCCCTTGGCGCGGTGTGTGAGGATGTTGCTCACATTGCCCGGCGGGCAGCAGGCCACCAGAATCATGCCCAGTGCGATGCTGGGCGAGGGCTGCAGCACCAGAGTCAACACAAAGGTGATGGCGGGCAAGAGCAGGAACTGCGCCCCAATGCCCACCGCAAAAGCCATGGGCATGCGCAGCAGGCGGCGAAAGTCTTCGGCCCGGGTGTCCAGCGCGATGCCGAACATCAAAAATGCCAGCACACCGTTGAGCAGGGCCAGCGAGGCGGGGTTGAAGTTCAGGCGAATTTCGTCAACAGGCAGCATGGGGGCTTTCGTGAGGGAATGGGGGCTCAGGCCAGCTCGGCGGCGGTTTGGCGCATGGTGTCGCGGTACACGTCTTTGTTGACGTAACAGGCCATGCGCTCTACCTTCAGGTAGCGGTAGCCAGCCGACAAATCGGGCGAGGGGCCTTGCCGCGCTTTGGAAAACGCCAAGGCTTTGGCCTGGCCCGTGTCCAGGCCTTTGAAATACCGCGCCAAGACTTCGGCTTGCTCAGCCCGGCCTTCCCAGCCCAAGCCTGCGGCCTCGACCATGCCCAGCACGGCCAAGCGGTCAAAGCGCGGCGCAAAGATGTTCAGGTACAGCTGGGGCGACATGCCTTGCCAGTTGAGCAAGGTGTCGTCGATGAAGGGGTAGTGCAGTTTGTAGCCAGTGGCTGTCATGACCAGGTCGTAGTCCGCTTGGGTCCCGTCCTTGAAGTGCACGGTGTGGCCGTCGAGCCGCGCCACGTCGGGGCGCACCTTCACGTCGCCGTGGCCGATGTGGTGCAGGATGAGCGAGTTCACGATGGGGTGCGACTCGTACATCTTGTAGTCGGGCTTGGGAAAACCAAAACGCACCGGGTCGCCGGTGAACCACTTGAGCAGGGTGCTGTCGACTTTTTGCTTGAGCCAGCGCGGCAGCTTGGTTTTACCGCCCACCGTGTCGGCGGGCAGGCCGAACACATATTTGGGCACGAAGTAATAGCCCCGGCGCACCGAGATGTCCACGCTTTGCGCGTGGTGCACCGCGTCCACCGCGATGTCACAGCCCGAGTTGCCCGCGCCCACGATCAGCACGCGCTGGCCCTTGAACTGCTCTGCTTTTTTGTACGCCGAGGTGTGCAGCAACTGCCCGCTGAACCGCCCGGGCCACTCGGGCTTGTTGGGTTCGGCCAAGATGCCGTTGGCGATCACCACGCCTTTGTATTCGTGAGTTTCCTGTTGGCCTTCACCTGCATCAATGGTCACCCGCCACAGCGTGTCGGGCGCATCGCTCACGGGCTCCACACGCAACACACGCACGCCGAAGCGGTAGTGGCGCTTCAGGTCAAAGTGCTCGGCATAGGCCTTGAAGTAGTCCAGCAGCTCACGGTGGCTGGGGTAATCGGCCGTGCCCTCGGGCATGGGGAATTCTTTGAATTCGGTGGTGCGCTTGCTGGAGATCAGGTGGGCCGATTCGTACACGGTGGAGCGTTCGTTGCCGATATTCCACAAACCGCCCACATCGGTGTGAGCCTCAAAACCC
>JANQXJ010000266.1 GCA_030729445.1 Limnohabitans sp.
CAGGGCCTGCATGAACAAGGCCGTCATCAAGCCGATCATGGCGGCGATCACGCCCAGCCAAATCAAGCCCGTCATGTTCCAGGCCAGAAAACCGGCCGCAGCCCCTGCAGCCAATGCGCCCAGGCGCTGGCCCAGCAAACGCTGCAGCACCGTGGCCAACAAGGGCACGGCCATGATGAACAACACGGCCAGGTCCAGCCAATCCTCCTCGTCTTGCGCATTGGCTGCGCCAGCTTCGGGCAGCGGCAAGGCCTCGCCCTCGATGCGGGCTTGCAAGTGACTCAGCCCGGCGCGCAGCCCACCGGCCACATCGCCCTGGCGAAATGCGGGCGTGATGACCTGGTCGATGATGCGTTGGGCCGCCAAGTCGGGCACTGCGCCTTCCAGCGACTTGGCTGGCGCTATGCGCAAACGGCGATCGTTCAGCGCTACCACCAACAGCAGGCCATCGCCCACTTCACGCCGACCGATCTTCCAAGCGTCGCCCAGACGCTGGGTGAAGTCGGCGATGTCCTCGGGCGCGGTGCTGGGCAACACAAGCACCACGATCTGGGTGCCGCGCTGCTGCTCAAAGGTTTGGAGTTGCTGCTCCAGAGATGCCAGATCGGCGGCGGCCAAGGTGCCGGTCTGGTCCATCACCCGGGCGGTGAGGGGTGGCAAGGGCACGAGTGCTTGGGCCAGTGCTGGCGACAGGGTCAAAATGACCCAAGCCATGGCACTCAAGAGTAGCCGCGTCAAAACCTTGGCCCAACTCTTCCGACCATGAAAGCCGATGGGCCGTGTCTTGAGCATGTCGGTGTGCATCACTTGCCGAAGTCCACCTTGGGTGGTGAGCTGACGGCAGCTTCATTGGCCACGGTGAAATTGGCCTTGGGCGCATAGCCAAAGACCTTGGCGGTCAGGTTGCTCGGGAAACTGCGCGCCAGCACGTTGTATTCCTGCACGGCAGCGATGTAACGGTTGCGCGCCACGGTGATGCGGTTTTCGGTGCCCTCGAGCTGCACACGCAAATCGGCAAAACCTTGGTTGGCCTTGAGGTTGGGATACTGCTCAGACACCACCATCAAGCGCGACAAGGCGCTGGAGAGTTGCCCCTGCATGGCCTGAAACTGCTGCATCGCCTGCGGGTTGGTCAGCACCTCGGGCGTGATCTGAAAACTCGTGGCCTTGGCGCGCGCTTCAATCACCTTGGTCAGGGTTTCCTGCTCAAAATTGGCTTCGCCCTTGACGGTGGCCACGATGTTGGGCACCAGATCGGCACGGCGTTGGTACTGGTTGAGCACTTCGGACCAGGCAGACGCGGTCTGTTCATCCAGGCGCTGGAAATCGTTGTAGCCGCAGCCCGTCAGGCTGAGCGTCAAGGCCGCTGTGGCCATCCAAGCGCTGATGCGCATCGCAATACGGTTCATAGGTCTTTTCTCCCAAGCTGTGTGAATAACGAAAAGCTTAGCGCAAGTGATCGCGTGCAGACACACGCTCTGATCAACAACCCGCTCAATTCACCGGCAAGCGGCCTGCACTTGCGCGCCAGGCCGAAACTTCAGAGGTTGGGGGCCAGCAAGCGCTGCAGGTCTTTGACCTCAACGCCGCTGCGCTGCGCGAGGTCTTGCACCTGGTCGTCACCGACTTTGCCCACGTTGAAGTACTGCGCCTCGGGGTGCGCGATGTAAAAACCGCTCACACTGGCCGCAGGCGTCATGGCCAGGCTCTCGGTCAGGCCCATGCCAATGTCTTCGCATTGCAGCAGGTCAAACATCGCTTGTTTGGCGCTGTGGTCGGGGCAGGCCGGGTAGCCGGGTGCGGGGCGGATGCCTTGGTATTTTTCGGCAATGAGTTCTTCGTTGCTCAGCGCTTCAGCGGCGGCGTAACCCCACAAGTCGGTGCGCACTTTTTTGTGCAGGCACTCGGCCAGCGCTTCGGCCAGGCGGTCGGCCAGTGACTTGAGCATGATGGCGCTGTAGTCGTCGTGCGCGGCTTCAAAAGCGGCGGCGCGTTTGTCGGCACCAATGCCTGCGGTGACGGCGAACACGCCCACATGGTCTTGCCCTGTGGGCGCCACAAAGTCGGCCAAGCAGCGGCTGGGGCGCATGACGCCATCGATCATGTGTTTCTCGGTCTGCTGACGCAGGCCGCGCCAAGTCATGGCGACATGCTGGCGCGACTCGTCGGTGTAGAGCGCGATGTCATCGTCATTCACGCTGTTGGCGGGGTACAGACCCAGCACCGCGTTGGCCGTGACCCAGCGGCCGTCGATGATTTTTTGCAGCATGGCCTGGCCGTCGGCATAGACCTTGCGCGCCTGCTCGCCCACCACT
>JANQXJ010000267.1:0-7659 GCA_030729445.1 Limnohabitans sp.
GTATTGGCCTCCGAAGCCAAGGGTCGTGGGTTCGATCCCCGCCAGCCGCACCATCTTCCAACAAAACTGCAGCCTTAGACATTCGCCTTGTGAATGTTCAAACCAAGGCGAACAGATCCCAACTTCAAAATTTTCTCGAGGCAATCACGCCCGTGAGATAGGCGTGCAGCCAAACTGCTGACATCGGTCCGGAAACAACCTGAATGGATGAGCTGGCACCGGCGGGCATGATCGCTCTTAATGCTTTCTCAGCAGTGATCAACACAACGGACAAGGGTGCGTGTCCCCGTTGGTTGAAGTTTTCAAGTGCCTGAAAGGTCTTCTCTTGCTGGGCTCGGGGCATGGACATTTCAACCACCATCATGTCGGGCTTTTGACTCGACAAATCAAGCAATGCCTCCGTGACGGAATCGAAAAAGCGCACATCAATCGGCATGTTCCAAGATTCGCATTCTGTTTTGAGTTCTACGAACAATTTGGTCGACTCGATCACGATGGTGACATTGGGCTTGACCAGAACTTTAAGGGGAGAGCCCACCACATGTCTCGCATCAGTCTGGTAATTCAGGATTGAGTCCAGTGCGATGCGCCGGTGGCCACCCCGCGTTTTCCAACCTTTGAGGTCACCTTGATCGACCAAAGTCTGAACCAAGGTGGTTGATAAACCCAGCATCCGAGCGGCCTCTGCCGTGCTCAAAAACTGAGGCAGCGGAGCGGACGATTTAGAGAAAGTTTTGGTGCGGGTGATGGTTGAGGGCCGATTCGAATCGATCACGACTGAAGTTTCTTGGGACATAGGATGTATCCAGCTTGATGTTGAAATTTCAACGCTCACGCAAAGCTTGCGTGACGTTCTGAAGCGGACGGAAGATGTATTCCAGAACGGTTTTGTAGCCCGTGCGGATTTCCACGGAAGCGGTCATGCCGGGGGAAGGGATCAAGCGCAAGCCATTGCGAAGATCTGTGGGTTCTTTCACGCGGACAATGATCCGATAAAAGCCTTCTTCCAATTCGACGGGGTTACCAGGTTTCTTTTGTTTTTCATCGCGCAAGGTGTCGGGACTCAAATGTTCCAGAACACCCTCGATGCCACCGTATTTATTGAAGTCGTAGGCGGTGAGCTTGACCACAGCGGCTTGACCCACTTTCAGAAATGCCACTTCGGAGGGCTTGACGTAGGCTTCAACCAGCATCTCATCTTCAGTGGGCACAATCTCCAAAATGGGTTGCCCCGCTTGCACCACACCGCCCACTGTGGTGATTTGGACATTCTTAACCACCCCTTTCATGGGCGAGCGAATGGTGGTGCGAAGAAAAGCATCCTCACGAGCAGAGGCGTTTTCTTTGGTCTGAGAAAGCTCTGAGGCCACACGGGTCAATTCGTTGTTGGCGTCCGTCAGATATCGGTTTTGTCGTTCGGCGCGTTGGCCCATCAACTCCGACTGCTGGCGTTTAAGGCGCAGCAGTTCCACCTCAGACATCACGCCTTGTCGAACCATGGGCTCGGTGATGGTCAACTCACGATTGACGGCCGCCAACGAAGTGTCCAAAGCATGCAAGGACTGGGTCAAAGAACGCTTTCGCGCATTAAAAGCCTGCAGTTCCTGCTGCATCAGATCGGGGTGCTCGTTGAGCTCTGGCGGGAAAACAAGTGCAGTGCCGTAGGCTTCGGCTTTGAGCCGAGCGGACAAGGCGGTCAAGGCCAATAACTTCTCTTGAGCCTCTCTGAAAACAGCACCCGAGCGGGCATCGTCGATGCGCAAAAGAACCTGGTCCTTTTCCACCACGCTGCCTTCACGAACAAACAGTTCGCTCAAGACGCCTGAGTCAAGACTTTGGATGACTTGTTCCCTGCTGGTGGGGATCACCTTGCCTTGACCTCGGGTGATTTCATCCAGTTCAAAAAAGGCGGCCCAAACCAGCGCCAGAAACAAGGTCATGGCGGTGGCCCAGACCAAGGTCTGGCTGGCGCGGCGCTCGTCATCTTCAACGGTGTTCATGCCAAAACCAGAACGGCTGGCTTTGTATTTGATCATGTGGGTGCTCCCTGATTTTTGAGGCCATTGACATCAATGCCGCGGGATAGTTTTTCGATCATTTCTTGTTTAGGGCCCAGAGCGACACATTGCCCACTGTCGATCACAGCGATCAAGTTCACCCACTCCAGCAATTGGGGTCTGTGGGTCGCCATCAGCAGGGTGCGCCCGCGCAGCCATTCCTTCAAAACAGCAATCACCCGAGCTTCAGTGTTTTGGTCCATGTTCGATGTGGGTTCGTCCATGAAAACCAATTGAGGGTTGCGCAGCATCATGCGGGCAATGGAAAGCAACTGACGTTGACCGCCGGACAAGCCGCCACCGGCCTCAGTGACGGGCATGTCGAGCCCCAGAGGGTGCGTTGCCACAATGTCGTAAATGTTCAAGGCCTTGAGCACCTCAATGATCTTCACATCGCTGATCCAGCTGTCGGCCAGAATCAAGTTGTCTCTCACGGTGCCCATGAACAACTGAGGGTCTTGGCCCACATAGCCAATGCGGCTGCGCACCTCGGTGGGCTCGAGCTGCTGCAAATCCACACCATCGAGCCGAACGCTTCCGGCCCCAGGTGCATAAAGCCCCGCCATCAGGCGCAACAAAGTGCTTTTGCCGCTGCCCACGCGTCCAAGCATGGCCACCTTCTGAGCCGGTTCGATTTGGATTGACAGCTTTTTGATCACGGGAATCTTGTGCTCACCCGGATAGGCAAACTCCAGCGCATCGGCTTGGAGACCGCCTTCAATCATTTCAGGAACGACGTAGTTGCGGCCATGAATCCGGTCGCGTGGGCGCTTCATCAAGCCATCGAGTGTTTCCAAGGATGTGGCCGCTTGTTGGTAGCGCGATGCGAGTGACATGACGCTGGCCAAAGGCGCAATGGCACGGCCTGCCAAAATCACCGAGGCAATCAGTCCACCCAAAGTCAGCTGGTTGGCGTGGATCAGGTAGACACCCCCCACCACCATGGCGACCGTGATGAGCTGCTGGATGGACGTGGTGAAACCCATGATCCAGTTGGTGAGGCTGCGAATGCGTTTGTACGAGTCAGCACCAGCCAAGTTGGACATTTCCCAACGGCGCTGTAGATAGCTTTCAGCGTTGTGCGCCTTGAGCAACTCGAGGTTCAGAACGGATTCCACCAAAACGCTTTGTTTGTCGCCCGATTCCTTCATGTTCTCGCGCATCGCCGTCATCAAAGGGCGTTGCGCCACCAGACCAATGACGATCAACACGGGCACGGCCAGCGCAGGGATCCAAACCAGCGGGCCACCCACCATGGCGATCAAGGCCAAGAACATCAAAACGAAAGGCATGTCGGCCAACAAAACGAGCGAGGCCGAAGAGAAGAAATCTCGCAACGATTCGAAATCTCGCATGGAGCTGGCAAAAATACCCACCGACTGGGGCCTGTGTTCCAAGCGAATGGCCATGATCTCTCTGAGCAAGGTCGCATTGATGGCCAAATCTGCCTTTTTTCCACCCAGATCCACCAAGCGGGCTTTGAGCCAACGCATGATGAACTCCAGAAAAATTGCGACCGTCGTGCCAATGGCCAAGGTCCATAAAGAGGTGTAAGCCCCGGTGGGTACCACACGGTCATAAACGTTCATCGTGAAAAAGATGGACGCCAGTGTGAGGACGTTGGCGACGACGGTGGCCACCATGGACTCCACGTAGAACGCACGAAACCGCCACAGTGTTCCCCAAAACCAGTTGAAGGCCGAGCCTTGCATGGGCGTCAAGGTTTGGTCGTTGCGTGTGGGCGGCAATTTCAGCGCCAACACCTCAGGTCGCGCCAAGGCTTGCAATTCGGCCAAGGGGATGCGCTGGTCCTCCATGCCTTTGTCAGCCCACAAAACAATGGCCTCGTTGTCTTGAATGTTGCGCAGCACGCACGCTCGCCCATCGATCAAGGGCATGAGCACCGGCAAAACGTAATGCGGAATCTCAGACAAACGCACCCGTGACCATGCGGCCATCAAACCATTTTTGTGGGCCATGTCCGGGTAAGCGGCCAAGGGGACTCGACCCTGGTTGTCCAGCGCAAAGCCTGCCCGCATCACTTGGTAGTGAATGGGCCGCCCCAACAATTTCGCGGCCATCGTCATGCACATGAGCAGCGGGTCAGCCATTGCATCCATCTTGGGCTGAGTGGGGGCCTGTGCCGAGGTGGGGGCCTGTGCCGAGTTGGGCGATGAAGTGCCACCCGAAGCAGGCATTTGAATCAATTTAGCCATGAGGGATCAAGGGTGTATCGGGTTGTGTTCATCGGGCAGGCGGCGGAACCAGACCGGGTTCAGCAGAAAAACGCTTGGCCAGTTCGCCCGTGGCCGCCAGCAAACGCGCACGCGCGATGCGTTCATCATGAAAAGCTGCCGTGGCAGCGCTGCGGTAATTGAAGGTGTCGGCCTGGATGTTCAAAAGATCCAGCAATGAACGACGGGCAACACGAAATTGCTGCCGATAGGCGTCAACCAGTTTGTCGCCCACCAAGGTCTGAGCGCTGCCTGTATCCGAGCGGGCTCTGGCCGACGCCCACTCTTGCCAAGCAAGAGCGGCATTTTCACGGGCCAACAGCCGAGCTTCATCCAAAGCAAATTCTGCAGACTTGACCTGGTTCACGGCGTTCTCGACCAAGGCCGAGGTGCCACCTCCGTTGTACAAAGGTGCATTCACCTGCAGCTGGGTCAAGACGTCTTGTCTGCCGGTGGTGGTGTTGAGTTGACGCGAAACGGCCAGATCCACGGTGGGCCAAAATTGGCCCTTGGCTTGACGCACACTGGCCTGAGCTGCCTGAACTTGAGCACGCGCTTGGGCAATGGTCGGCAAGTCTTCCGATACCAACTCCATGGCTTGGGCCAAGGAGGGTGGAATGCGACCCAACACACCGGCTGCAGAGACCTCAGCATCCAGATTCATGGGCCTTGCATCCATGTCGCCCTTCCAAAAGCGACGCAAACGCTGAATGGCTTGCGTAAAATCTGACTTGCTTTGCTGCAATGCCAAAGTCGCGTTTTCCATGCGCACCAAAGCTTGCTCGTAATCCACCCTTCGACCTGTGTCCGCCTGGGAAATTTTCTGGATATCGTTCAAGGTTACGCGGTGCGCATTGACGTTGCGCACAGCCAAGCTGTACAGATCGGCGGTTTTGGCCCAGTTGAGGTAGGCCTCCGTTGCCAACAGCGCCACTTCATCCAGCGTGTTGGCTTGCTCAAATTCCGAAGCCAGGGTCAGCGCCTCAGCGCGTTGCGCTTCTGCTTCAATGCGGCCGCCCGACCAGAGGTTAACGCGTGCTGTGGGTGACAGGCTGGTTCGCTCGGTGCCTACAGGCAGTGCACCAGAGGAAAAGGCATTGACCGAGGCGTTCAGACCGATTTGTGGGTAGTGGGCACTTCGTGCCCGGGTAATGTCCGTGCGTGCGGCAGCGCTGCGGGCAGATGCAGACAACACGGCCGGGTAAGTCTGTAAAGCTTGGTTCACGACTTGGGACAAGGACTGCGCGTGCAGGGCTGCAGGCGCGAACGCCATCAACAAGATGGAAGAGGCGATTTTTGAAGTAGCCAAAAATCTCAAAAACAGCGCTCTGTTTGGAGAGAACTGAAGAATGCACTTTTGACATTCAGAATGAATCATGGCGGAGGAATTACCAACTACGTTAAAAATGAAATTCTCGCCACATCAAACGGTTTGCGAATCCACCAATTGGCGTACTCCCATGTAAAAAATAGTCTTAAATGGTGATTTCGTTAAAAAAATCCATTCCCTGACGCTTGAAAACAGGCATCGACCCCACTCAGCGACTTGGCGGATGAGGAAAAAGAAAGAATTCAAGCGGCCAAGCTGTTGGGTAGCCCGGCGCTGACGGAGTCAGGGGATGTGGTGTGGGCGCGAGGGGAATCTCTGGGCGCTGGCCCCGCGAAACGCTCGGCATGGCTCCGGAAGCCTCGAAAAAACCAAATTGGAGGATGACAGACGGGCGGCCTGGCCCGTCTCGCCACCACGGGTATCCAAGCTTTAGACCCCGTAGCGGTCCCGGTAAGCCTGCACATGGGCCAGGTGGGCCAGCAACTCAGGCTGGCTCTGCCGGGCCAGAAAGGCCAGCAGGTCCGACAGTTGGGCGATGGTGCACACCTGCATGCCCAAGGTGTGGCGCACGTATTGGACAGCGCTGTGTGAGACATCCCGGACAGAGCCGTCGGCTTGTTTTTCCGTGGCCATTTCTTGGCGGTCCAGCGCAATCGCGATGGCGTGGGGCGTGGCCCCGGCGGCCTGGATCAGGGCAATCGACTCACGCGCAGCCGTGCCCGCGCTCATCACGTCGTCCACGATCAGCACCCGGCCCTTGAGCGGTGCGCCCACCAAAGAGCCGCCTTCGCCGTGGTCTTTGGCTTCTTTGCGGTTGTAGGCAAAGGGCACGTTGCGCCCCAAGCGGGCCAGCTCAATGGCCACGGCCGCGCCCAGGGGGATGCCCTTGTAGGCGGGGCCAAAGATCATGTCGAATTCGAGCCCACTGGCCAGCAGGGCTTTTGCATAGAATTGCGCCAAACGTCCCAGCTTGGCACCATCGTCAAACAGGCCGGCGTTGAAGAAGTAAGGGCTCATGCGCCCGGCTTTGGTTTTGAATTCACCAAAGCGCAGCACGCCCGAATCCACTGCAAACTGCACAAATTCCTGAGCGAGCGCCTGCATCTCGGCGCTGCTTGCCTGTCCTGTCACCATGGGGAAATCCTTGTTCAAACTCACCAGCCTCAACCTCAACGGCATCCGTTCGGCCACGACCAAAGGTGTCGAAGCCTGGCTGGCGCAAGAGAAACCCGATTGTATTTGTGTGCAAGAGGTCAAAGCCCAGGCCCCCGACGTAGCGGGCAAGTTTGAAGAACTGGCCGGTTTGAAGGGCCACTTTCACTTTGCCGAGAAAAAAGGCTACTCGGGCGTGGGCGTCTACACCCGCCACGAGCCCAGCGACGTGGTGGTCGGCTTCGATGGCGGCGAATTCGATGCCGAAGGCCGTTATGTGGAAACCCGCTTTGACACGACATCGCGCAAGCTGTCCATCATCAGCGTGTACTTTCCCAGTGGCTCGTCCGGCCCTGAGCGGCAAGAGGCTAAATTCCGCTTTCTGGACAAGATGTACCCGCACCTGATGGCCCTCAAGGCCGAGCGCGACTTCATCGTGTGCAGCGACGTGAACATCGCGCACAAAGAAGCCGACCTGAAAAACTGGAAGGGCAACCTCAAGAACAGCGGCTTTCTGCCCGAAGAGCGCGCTTGGATGACGCAGCTGACCACCGAAGGCGGCGTGGTGGATGTGTACCGCCGCTTGAAACCCGAAGCCACCGACGAGTGCTACACCTGGTGGAGCAACCGCGGCCAGGCTTATGCGAAGAACGTGGGCTGGCGTCTTGACTACCACCTGGCCACGCAAGCCGTGGCCGAGAAGGCCCGCACCGAGCACATCTACAAGGGCGAGAAGTTTTCAGACCACGCACCGATCACGATCGGATACGACCTCAGTTTGTGATTTCTGGGCTTTGGGTCATGGACCCCGGATCAAGTCCGGGGTGACAGTCGAGAAGGGTCATTCCTGAAGGTTTTCGATGTCATCCCGGACTATCTGTCATGT
>JANQXJ010000267.1:7759-11732 GCA_030729445.1 Limnohabitans sp.
ACTATCTGTCATGTCATCCCGGACTTGATCCGGGATCCATTTCCCTGCCGCGTGTACGTCAGCATCCGCCCCTTATAAGCACCAATCCCGTCGTGTTCGGCATGGTCCAGCACCTGTTCATGCATCACAAAACCCAGCAGCGCCATGTGTTTGTGAAAGGCGGCGCGGTTGCCCCGGTTGGGGTCGATCACCCAGATTTCTGATTGGGGCGCGGCATGCTCGCCGATGAATTGGGCCAGCGTGCCTGCTTCGTCGCGTTCGTACAGGATGTCGCTGCCCACAATCAAGTCAAATACACCGGTCAAGGGGCTGTCGTGCGCTTGCGTGAGCACGGGCAGGCCGTCTTCGCGGAGGGCGGCCTTGCCCCACAGCCCATGGCAATAGGGCATGGGCACCATGCCATTGATGCGGGTGTTCTCGTCCAAAAAAGAATGGGCCAGCGGATGGCAGTCGCTGGCGGTGACCTGCGCACCCCGCCGGTGGGCCACCAAACTGGCCAAGCCCAAACCGCACCCAATTTCCAGAATCCGCTCGTCGGTGATGGGGCGGCGTGCCATGCGCTCGGCCAGGTGCATGCCAGAGGGCCAAAGCAAGCCAAACAAGGGCCAAGCGGCCGATGAGATGCCCAGATTCAGGGCTTCGTCCAAGGGGTCGTGGAATTGATGTTTGTCGAGCAAGGAGCGGATGAGCAAGTCGTCCACACCCAAGACCGCAATGCTTTCCTGTTTGGTCAGGTAGCCGGGTGGTGAGGGGTTCAAAAAGGCAATCGGTGCAGCGCGTGTGCAAAAAACCAAAAGGCGCTGGTTGGCAAGACTTTACACCCTGGCATGTGTTGTCCCGTCCAATGAGGAGCAGGAACACATCCTCGATAATTCGGGAATGCTGCAATACCAAACCATACCCGTCACGCCCTTTCAGCAAAACTGTTCACTCGTGTGGGACGACCAGACCCATCAGGCGGCGGTGATCGATCCGGGGGGCGATCTTGACCTGATTTTGAATGCGGTGCATCAGCACGGCCTGAAGCTGGAGCAGATCTGGATCACCCACGGCCACCTGGACCACGCCTCGGGCACGGCCGATCTGGCCGAGCAACTGGGGGGCTTGCCGATCATTGGGCCGCATCCTGCCGACCAGTTTTGGATCGATGGCTTGCCGCAGGCGGCTGCGGCTTATGGTTTTCCGCCAGCGCGGGTGTTCAAGCCCACGCGCTGGCTGGCCGATGGCGACACGGTCACCTTGGGGGCGCACACTTTGCAGGTGCGCCATTGCCCAGGCCACACGCCCGGCCATGTGGTGTTTTATTCACCCGAAATCAAACGCGCTTTTGTGGGCGATGTGCTGTTTGCCGGCAGCATTGGCCGCACCGATTTTCCGCAGGGTAACCATGACGATTTGATCGCCAGCATCACCGAGCGTTTGTGGCCCATGGGCAACGACACGGTGTTCATTCCAGGGCACGGGCCTGAGAGCACCTTTGGGCGTGAACGCCAATCCAACCCCTACGTTGGCGGGACCTGATTTGGCTCAACCCTTGCGGGCTTGTTCGTAGAGTTGCCGCACCTTTGGCAAGTTGGCTTGCAATTCCTCGATGCGGTTGTTGCCGCTGGGGTGGGTGGACAAAAACGAGGGCCCGCCATTGCCGCTGGCCGCTTGCATCTTTTGCCACAAGGTCACGCTCGCTTCGGGGCGGTAGCCGCCGCGTGCGGCAATCTCCAAGCCCACCAAGTCTGATTCGGTCTCGTCGTCGCGGCTGTACTTCAAGGTGAGCAGTTGGGTGCCCAAGTTGGCCGCAGCATCGCCCAAAGAGCCCAGCCCCAGCAACTGCGAAGCAATCGAGAGGCCAATGCCCGTGGCCTGGGTTTTGGCCAGACGCTCACGGGCATGTTCGCGCAGGGCATGCGCCATCTCATGCCCCATGATCATGGCCACCTCGTCGTCGTTCAGGCGCAGCTGCTCCAAGATGCCGGTGTAAAACGCAATTTTGCCGCCTGGCATGCACCAGGCATTGATCTGCTTGCTGCCAATCAGGTTGACCTGCCACTTCCAGTCGCGTGCGCGTTTGTTCCAAGGCAGGGTGTGGGGGATGAGTTTTTGGGCGATGGTGTGCAGGCGTTGCAGCTGCGGGTGACCATCGCGAGCCAATGCATTTTGGGCACGCGCTTCTGCCAGCACCTGAGCGTATTGCTGGCGGGCCGAATTTTCCAGCGTTTCGGCCGGCACCAGTTTGCGCAAACTCGAGGCCGAGCCCACATCGACTTGGGCCAGCGCCGAGCCTGCAGCGCCGGCACCCGCGGTCAAGAGGAAGGCCCGCCGGGCATGCCAGCGAGGCGATGACGGGACAGCGGCCTTGGTTGGCTCGGTGGCGGAGGAAGTTTTGAGGTCGCAAATCAAGCACATGGTTTGCAAATCATAACGAATGCAGCAGATTTTTTGGAGCTTTGCCGCCAGGCGATGCGTTATGGATCTGGCCCGATGTTGTTAAAACATCCGCACTGTCCTCGTGTTTGTCATCCCGGGCGAAGACCCGGGATCCAGTGTTGGCCGCAGCCCTTTGCAAAGGGTGGCTGTGCGCTCTGGATCCCGGCTCAAGGCCGGGATGACCAATAAAGAAGGCCGGGATGACCAATAAAGAAGGGAGGGATGACCAATAAACAAGGGCGGGTTGACAAAGGGATAGCTGGCGCATCGAATCTTCAAACTTCACAGGACCAAATCAATAGCAAATGCCAACAACGACAACTCACACAGCCACGGCTTGCGCTTCGGTTGATAATTCGCAGATGCCCGATTCAGCCGTTTCCACCCCTCCAAACAGTAAAGCGTTACCCGCTACGGTGCGCACCTGGCGCGAATCGCTGCGCTTGTATTTGCAGCCGGCGAGCCTTCGCATGCTGGCGCTGGGTTTTGCGGCGGGCTTGCCGCTCTTGCTGGTGCTGGGCACGCTCAGTTTCAGGTTGCGTGAGGCGGGCATTGACCGCAGCACCATCGGTTACCTCAGCTGGGTGGGCCTGGCCTATGGCGTGAAGTGGATGTGGGCCCCGCTGGTGGACCGCATGCCCATTCCCTGGCTCACACGGCAGCTGGGGCGAAGGCGCAGTTGGTTGCTGGTGTCGCAGCTGGTGATCGCGCTCGGGTTGGTGGGCATGGCCCTCAATGACCCTTCGCAATTGCTGGGCCCGTTGGTGGCTTGCGCTTTGGCCGTGGCCATCGCGTCGGCCACACAAGACATTGCGCTGGACGCCTACCGCATCGAGTCGGCCGAGGTGAACGCCCAAGCCGCCTTGGCGGCCAGTTACCAGACGGGTTATCGCCTGGCCATGATCTGGGCCGGGGCCGGTGTGTTGTGGGTGGCAGCTTGGGCCCAAGGCGAGCAAGCCACGGGCTACTCACAAACGGCCTGGCAAGCGGCGTATCTGGTCATGGCGCTGAGCATGCTGCCAGGCATGTGGGTGGTGCTGGCCTCGCCCGAGCCGGTGCCCGCACCCTTTGCGCCAGCGCGCAACGTGGCCGAGTGGATCAGGGGTGCGGTGCTCGAGCCTTTTGCCGATTTCTGGCTGCGCTACCGCTGGCAAGCGGTGCTGCTGTTGGCGCTGATCGCGGTCTACCGCATCAGTGACGTGGTCATGGGCATCATGGCCAACCCGTTTTATGTGGACATGGGCTTCACCAAAAGCGAAGTGGCCAGTGTGACCAAGGTGTACGGCGTCATCATGACTTTGGTGGGCGCGTTTGTGGGCGGCCTGTTGGCTGCGCGGATGGGCGTCATGCGTGTGCTCATGCTGGGGGCGCTTTTGAGTGCGCTCACCAATTTGCTGTTTGTCTGGCTCAGCGGTGTGGGCCATGATGTGCAGGCCTTGGTCTGGGTCATCTCGGCCGACAATTTGGCCAGCGGCATCGCCTCGGCCGCTTTCATCGCCTATTTGTCATCGCTCACCAACATCAGTTATTCGGCCACGCAATACGCGCTGCT
>JANQXJ010000268.1 GCA_030729445.1 Limnohabitans sp.
CGCTGGACAGTACCCGCATCAGCATCTCCGCCGATGCGCTGCTGAAGCTCAGCCCCTGAATCTGTACCGCTTCAAATGACTGCGAGGCAATCGCCTGTGTCAGCCCCCAGCCCAGCGCAATGCTCAAGCCCGTGATGATGGCCCCCAGTGCCAGGCCCCATCGGCGTTGGTGAGTCTTGAAGAAAAAGTAAAACCCAGTACCCAAAGCGATCAGGGCCAGCACCAGGCCGCCTGTCGGTCCGATGCCTGTGATGTGCAATAAATCACGTCCGGGCCCACCGTCGATGGGCCACCAACTGGCCAAGGCTTGGCGGGCAGGCGCAAGCCATCCGGCAATGCTGGCCTGTACGGTGACTGCAAACACCAAACCGGCCAGCAAGGCGCGCAAATTGCCATTGGCCGACAAAATCAGCAAACGGCTGGCGCAGCCGCGCGTCAAAATCATGCCCGCTCCAAACAACAAGCCGCCCAGCACCGCACCCGATAAAGTGCCTGTTGCGCCAATGTAGCGGGCATCTGAAGGCTTGAGACCGCCCGCCCAGACCAGCACTTGCACACCCACCAGCGCCGCCCCAAAAGCCAGCCACCACACGCTGAATCGGTCACCCGTTTGGCCTTCGCAGCACTCCACTACGGCCGCGCGGGCACAAAACCGGGTACGTTGTGCTGCCAAGCCAAATATGAAGCCCACCAACGCACCAGCCAAGGCCAGTACATTTGAATCACCCCAGGTTTCGAGCAAGCTTGCGAGATTCACGGATTTCTCCAATAATTCATTGGTTTCTTATATTCAAAAACAGCTTTGGCGACGCGTCAGCCCGCTGCGCAAAACCCGCTATTGTCCACTGTTCGCAATTCATGGCCTTCAACCCGATTTTGTTTTCTTCGACCGATCTGCGACGCCGTGATTGGCTTTTACGGGTGGGGGTATTCCTTGCGGCCACACCCGTTTGGGCGCAACCGGGTCGTCCTGCTGCCACCTTGCCCGCAGCCCAATCGTTGCCCGACGAACTCGCCCGCGCCCTCAAAAACAAGCAGCCCCTGATCGTCATGGTCAGCCTGGATGGCTGCGTGTTTTGCCGCCAGGCGCGGCAAAGCCACCTCTCGCCCATGGCGCGTGCAGGCACCGCCATCGTGCAGGTGGACATGCGCAACAACCAGCCTGTGCTCGACTTTGCAGGCCAACTCACCACGCACGATGAGCTGACCCGGCGGTGGAAAGTCTCCATCACGCCCACCCTGCTGTTTTTTGGGCCCGGCGGCAAAGAAGTGGCCGAGCGCATGGAGGGCGCGTACCAACCGGATTTTTATGGTCCCTACCTCGAAGACCGTATAGCGCAAGGGCGCAAAGTCCTCTAAAGCCAGACCCTGTGTCAGTTGGGGGCACGTTGGACGTGCTAAATTCAAAACATGATCCCCATCAAGATTGACTCGGCCTGGAAAGGCACCTCGGACTGCCGCAACTGCGGTATCCGCGACATGGTGCTTTTTGCCGACCTGAACGAACAGGACTTTGGCGAAATTCACACCCCCATCGACGACATGGTGTTCGCGGCTGACGCGCCGCTGTACACCGAGGGTGAGACGGCGGTGGGCGTTTTCACGCTGCGCAAAGGCATGGTCAAGCTGGTGCGGGCCACCGCCGACGGCCGCGAACGCATCGTGCGTGTGCTGCGCCCCGGCGACGTGATCGGTCTAGAGGCCTTGGCCACCGCCCGCTACGACAGCGAAGCCATTGCTTTGGTCGAAGCCCACGTTTGCCGGATACCCCTGTCTGTGCTGCATCACCTGTCGTCTAACTCGCCACGGCTGCACAAACGCCTGATGCAAAAGTGGCAGGGCGCCCTGAAGGATGCCGACGACTGGCTGGCTGATTTGAACTTCGGCTCTGCCCGCCAACGTGTGGCCGCCTTGGCCCTGAAAATGCGCGACCCCGACCAACCAGATTTCACTTCATTTTTTGCGCGAGATGACATGGGCGCCATGCTCGACATCAAACTCGAAACCGTCAGCCGCGAAATCAGCAGCCTGGTGCGCGACGGTGCCTTAAAACCCTGCGACAAGCAGGGCAGGCGCTATGAAATCACCAACGAAGTGTTGTTGCAGCGCCAGTGATTCAAGGCAGCTGATTAAAACTCGTCTTTAACGCTGGTCAGGCCCAGTGCGTCCCAGTCCAGCATACCGCCGCGGTAGTAATAAATCTTGTGGGCCGGAAAGCCATCGCGGGTCATGGCTTTGATGGCCATGGGGCTTTGGGGGCAGACCGGGCCGTTACAAAAGGCGTAGACCTTTTTGGCCGATGCGCAATCCCACTGGCTGCCATTTTTCTTGCAGCCCAATTCGTTCATGCGGGCCGCCACTTCGGTGTAAGGGATGCCGACCGAGCCGGGAATCGTGCCTTTGACGCGGTCGTTGGTGTCGCGCATGTCGACCACGAGGGCGTTGCGGTCGCTCAAGGCTTCGAGGATTTCAATTTCACCCACGGGGTGCACACCGGACACGGGCACCAAAGGCTGCAAGTTGCCGCCGTTTTTGGCACAAGCGGTCATGGTGCGGGTGATGGTGACGGGCCCTTTCGCGGTTTGGACCACAACCGATTTTTGGGTGTCAATGATGTTCAAAGGCGTGCCCACGGCGATGATGGCGGCTTGGCCAAAGGCCAGTCCAGAGAGGCTCACGCCCAAAATCCAGGCTGCGATGTTCTTCATGTGTTGTCTCGGATCTGTTGACAGAAAAGGGCCTGTGGCCCAGCTTGACCAAGATTCTAGAAACGCACGACACAAATCAATTGATGCAAATCAATCGTGCAAACATCTTGAGGTGACTTGAGCTTGCAACGATGCTGACTTTTGGGGTGACCGATCTTCTGCGATGAGGTGTGCGCTGGTGGTTTTCGCCAGCACGTCCTCAGGCCTTGGGCCAGTGCATGCCAAAGCGCTGGGCCAGGTGGCTTTCGGCTTCTTCGAGCATGAAGTAGCGAAAGGCCTCTGCCGCAGGCGAGAGCATTTTGGATTGGGTGTGCACCACGTTCCATGAGCGCACCACGGGTGCGCCTTCCACATCGAGCATGCGGATCAGGTTGTGCTCGAGCTCCAGGCCAATGGTGTGCAGCGACAAAAAGCCCAGGCCCAACCCCGCCATCACGGCCTGCTTGATGATCTCGTTGCTGTGCAACTGGAGTTTCAAGCGGGGCTCGACATGCGTGTCTTCAAAAAACTTCTCCATCGCAGCGCGGGTGCCCGCGCCTTTTTCGCGCACGATGAAGTCGAAGGGTCGCAGGTCTTCCACGCGCAGGTGGTCGCGATGAGCCAGAGGGTGGTCCACGGCTGAGACAAAGACATGCGGGTGCGCCGCAAAAGGCTCGGCCCGGGTCTGCAGCTCTTTGGGGGGGCGGCCCATCACGGCGATGTCGACTTCGCTGTTTTGCAGCATGCCGACCAGTTGGTCCCGGTTACCGATCGAAATCTGAATGTCCACACCCGGGTGCAATGTGCGAAATTCTGCCAGCAATCGCATCAAAAAATACTTGGCGGTGCTGACAAAACCGATGGTCAGTACGCCTGTTTCAGCCCGCTGCAAACGGGCTGCAGCGTCTTCAGCGTCTTTCACGGTGGCCAAAATTTTTCGGGCATAAACCAGCATGTACTCGCCCGTGGTGGTCAGGCTCACTTGTTTGCCTTTGCGGTCAAACAGGGGCATGCCCACATGGCCTTCGAGTTCCTTGACCTGCATGGTCACGGCGGGCGGGGTCAGGTGTAGGTTTTCGGCGGCACGCACAAAGCTCAGGTGTCGAGCCACCTCGTTGAACACGCGAAGTTGGCGGAATGTGGCGTTTTTCATCGGGCAGGTCCTGGATCAAGCGGGGCAGGGCAAGAGCAAATTATGGACGGTGCTCAAACAACCAGGCCTTGAAGGCCAGGGCCGCAGGGGACTGGCGCTTGCCCCGGGGGTAGACCAGGTGCCAGCGCCGGATGAGGGGGAAGCCCATGACGTCGAGCTGAACCAGCTCGCCCAAAGCCAATTCGGCGTCGAGTGTGGAGGCCGACAACACGGCCAGCCCCAGGCCGCCAGAGACGGTTTTTTTGATCGCCTCGTTGCTGCCCAGCTCTAAGCGGTTGATGGGCGTGACGCCGTGTTCACTGAAAAACCGCTCCATGGTCAAGCGCGTGCCCGAACCGGGCTCGCGCATGATGAAAGGCTCGTGGCGCAGCCGCTCCGGGCGGATGCGGCGTTTGCCCGCCAGCGCGTGGGTGGGCGGTCCCACCATGACCAAGGGGTTGTCGGCAAAGGCTTCACAAAACACGTCCATGTGCTCGGGGGGTTGGCCCATGATGTAGAGGTCGTCCTGGTTTTGCGACAGACGCTGGAGCAGATTTTCGCGGTTGCCCACCACCATGGCCACGTCGATACCGGGGTGTGCTGCGCAAAAGCCGCCCAGCAGTTTGGGCACGGTGTACTTCACGGTGGTGAGGATGGCAATTTTCAGGCTGCCGCGCTCTACACCTTGCAGCGCGGCCAGGTCATCGCTGAGCAGGTCCATGCGCCGTGCGATGTCCTGGCAAGCCTCGGCCAGGATCTTGCCTGCGGCCGTCAGAAAAATCTTTTTGCCCAGTTGCTCAAACAAGGGTTGCCCCACGGTTTCAGCCAGTTGCTTGACCTGCAACGACAAAGTTGGGGGCGAGAGGTGCAAAGCCTCGGCGGCGCGGGCAAAGCTGTTGTGCTCGGCCACGGCCTGAAAAATCCGCAGCTGGTGCAAGGTGGCATGTCTCAGGTTCATTGTTTTATTAAAGTAAATGATGATGATCTAAACATTTTACTTTTACTTATTGTCAGTCTGTCTAAAAATTCGCATCAGTTCAGAGCACCACGGTCCCTCTTGCCCCAAGCAAAGCCTCGGTCACTTTGGGCCAATCCGCCAGACATTCAACTTTCATCAGGAGCACAACGCATGGCCACCAAAACCTACAACGCCGGTGTCAAGGAATACCGCAGCACTTACTGGGAACCCCATTACACGCCCAAGGACACCGACATCTTGGCCTGTTTCAAGATCACGCCGCAAGCGGGCGTGCCCCGCGAAGAAGTGGCCGCTGCTGTGGCCGCTGAATCGTCCACCGGCACCTGGACCACGGTGTGGACCGACTTGCTCACCGATCTGGACCATTACAAGGGCCGTGCTTACGCCATTGAAGACGTGCCCGGCGACGACACCTGTTTTTATGCCTTTGTGGCCTACCCCATCGATCTGTTCGAAGAGGGCTCCATCGTCAACGTGTTGACTTCCTTGGTGGGCAACGTGTTTGGCTTCAAGGCGCTGCGTGCCTTGCGATTGGAAGACGTGCGCTTCCCGATCGCTTACGTCAAAACCTGTGGCGGCCCGCCCGCAGGCATCCAGGTCGAGCGCGACCGCTTCAACAAATATGGCCGCCCCTTGTTGGGTTGCACCATCAAACCCAAGTTGGGCTTGTCGGCTAAAAACTATGGCCGTGCCGTTTACGAATGCTTGCGCGGAGGCTTGGACCTCACCAAGGACGACGAGAACGTCAACAGCCAACCTTTCATGCGTTGGCGCGACCGGTTTGAATTTGTGGTGGAAGCGTGTCAAAAGGCTGAGCGTGAGACCGGTGAACGCAAAGGCCACTACCTCAACGTGACCTCGCCCACGGTGGAAGAAATGTTCAAGCGGGCCGAATTCGCCAAGGAGCTGGGTGCACCGATCATCATGCACGACTTCTTGACGGGTGGCTTCACCGCCAACACCAGTTTGGCCAACTGGTGCCGCGACAACGGCATGCTGCTGCACATCCACCGCGCCATGCACGCGGTGCTGGACCGCAACCCCCACCACGGCATCCACTTCCGCGTGCTCAGCAAGTGCTTGCGCCTGTCTGGCGGTGACCATCTGCACTCGGGTACCGTCGTGGGCAAGCTCGAAGGCGACCGCGAAGCCACCTTGGGCTGGATCGACATCATGCGCGATAGCTTCATCAAGGAAGACCGCAGCCGCGGCATCTTCTTCGACCAAGACTTCGGTTCCATGCCCGGCATGTTCCCCGTCGCCTCGGGCGGCATCCACGTCTGGCACATGCCTGCGCTGGTGAATATTTTTGGCGACGACTCCTGTTTGCAGTTCGGTGGTGGCACCTTGGGTCACCCTTGGGGCAACGCCGCAGGCGCTTGCGCCAACCGCGTGGCGGTCGAGGCCTGCGTCAAAGCGCGTAACGAGGGTGTGGCCGTTGAAAAAGAGGGCAAGGCTGTGCTGAGCGAGGCCGCCAAGCACTCGCCCGAACTCAAGATCGCCATGGAAACCTGGAAAGAAATCAAGTTTGAATTCGACACCGTCGACAAGCTCGATATCGCCCACAAGTGATTGAACCCATTATTTTTAGGAGCCACTCATGCAAGACTACACCTCACGCCTGTCCGACCCCGCCAGCCGAAAGTTCGAGACTTTTTCTTACCTGCCACCCATGACCGATGCGGAGATCCGCAAACAGGTGGAGTACTTGGTCAAGAAAGGTTGGAATCCCGCCATTGAGCACACCGAGCCGCGCTACCTGAGCGACTCTTACTGGTACATGTGGAAGCTGCCCATGTTCGGTGAGACCGATGTGGACAAGGTCTTGGCTGAAGCCGCTGCTTGCCGCCAAGCCAATCCGGACAACCACATCCGTTTGATTGGTTACAACAACTTCACCCAATCGCAGGGCACGGCGATGGTGATTTACCGCGGCAAGACGATTTAATGCCCGCCGCCCGCGCCGCGCACATCCGTGTGGCGCGGTGCGGTCGGCGAAGCGCGGCCATTGAGACAACGGAGACGAGAAAATGAGCGAGCCACTTGACGCCTACCGCGTCGCCCAAGAACCTTATTACCGCCCCGTGGCTGACGAGGTCGAGCTGTTTGAAGCCGCCTACTCGGTGCGCATGCCCATGATGCTCAAAGGCCCCACCGGCTGCGGCAAAACCCGCTTTGTCGAGCACATGGCCTGGAAGCTGAACAAGCCCCTGATCACCGTGGCTTGCAACGAGGACATGACCGCCAGCGACCTGGTGGGCCGCTTCTTGTTGGACGCCAACGGTACCCGCTGGCAAGACGGCCCTTTGGCTGTGGCCGCCCGCCATGGTGCGATTTGTTACCTCGATGAGGTTGTTGAGGCGCGTCAAGACACCACCGTCGTCATCCACCCTTTGACCGACAACCGCCGTGTTTTGCCCTTGGAGAAGAAGGGCGAGTTGGTGCAAGCCCACCCCGATTTCCAGATCGTCATCTCGTACAACCCGGGCTACCAAAGCCTGATGAAAGACCTGAAACAGTCGACCAAACAACGGTTTGGTGCGCTGGACTTCAACTACCCCGAACACGACATCGAAACCGAAATCGTCGCGCACGAAACCGGTGTCAGCGCCGAGGTGGCGGCCAAGCTGGTGGGCATTGCCGAGCGGGCGCGAAACCTCAAAGGCCACGGTTTGGACGAAGGTATTTCTACACGCATGTTGATTTACGCGGGCAGCCTGATTGCTCAAGGCGTGGCCGCACAAGCCGCTTGCCGTGTGGCCTTGGTGCGCCCGATCACGGACGACCCCGACATGCGCGACGCCTTGGACGCCGCAGTCGCCACTTTCTTCTGACGCAGGCACCTCCATGTCGGTGCAGCTTCAAGACCACGCCGAGTGGGTCGAGCAACTCGACCCGTCCTCGGTGGACTTGCTCACACACACCTGGCCCGAGGCCACCAAGGTGTTTTCTGCCCGTGGGCTCGACAACTACGTCAAGGGCGCTGCGGCCTTGCGCGGTTTGGGCCGCGGCCATGCCTTGGTCAACGCTTGGATCGATGGCGCTCCGCAAGTGGCCAAAGAGATTGGTGAGGATGTGGTCGGGGAGTTGGCCACCACCGCCCTCATGCTGGCATCCAAAACCTCGGGTGCGGTGATCGAGTTGGTGCTGGCCACCGCACCGACTGCAGCCAGGCGATTGGCCGACGCTGAACTCTTTATGCAGTACCTGCAGTTCCTCAACACCTTGGTGTCGCAAGCCCCACGCGGCTTGAGGCCCATGCTGGGGCAGCTCGATGCGCTGTTGGGCCAGCTGACTTTGGGGGGCTTGCGCCGATGGGCGACTTGGGGCGCACAAGCCCACCGTACCGCATTCGAGGCCCAAATCGCTTATTTCGGTTTGCAGTCCAAAGAGTCTTTGGCCATGCTGCAACAAGAGCGCAAAGGTACTTTGTTGGTCGATGTGCAGCGGCGCATCAACATGTACCTGCGTGCCTTGTGGGGCCGCGACTTTTTTATGCGCCCCACCGCCGGTGACTTCGAAAACCGGGAAGGCTTGCGCCCCTTCATCGAGGACTATTTCATCCACTTGCCCGACGCTTTGGATGCCGTGCAGGGCAACGACGGCCTGGTGGACGCCACCCAGCTCTACCGTGCGGCTTGTGTTCATGCTGCGGCCCATGTGGTGTTCACGCGCCAACCGATCTCGGCCGAATCGCTCAACCCGTGGCAGATGGTCATGGTGGCCTTGGCCGAAGACGCGCGGGTGGAAGCCTTGGCGGTGGCTCGCTTTCCCGGCATGCGGCCTTTGTGGGCGCAGTTGCACACCACCCCCGCCACACAGCAAGCCACAGCAGGCGATTGGTTGGCCCGCATGGCGCGGGCATGGATCGACCCCACGCATGACGACGATCATCCTTGGATTAACCAAGGCCGTGCCTTGATGGCTGAGGCCATGCCACGCCTGCTGGCCCAGCCCCACAACAACAGCGAATCTTGGGCCATGGGTGTGCAGTTGGCACACAGCTACCACGAGCTCACGCAAGGCCCTGCCTTCGCCCCCCGAACGGATGGTCAAGCCGCTGTGTACCGCGACGACAACCGCTACTTTTGGGCCTTTGATGGCTACGACTTTGAGCGTTCGGTCGCTGCGGGTTACGAGCCGCCTCAACAGGTGCGCAAGCAAGTCAACCTGATGGAGTTTGTCAACGAGCTGGAAGTGGAGGGCGCGGGCGACGACGCGCAAGAGGTCTGGGTGCTGGGCACCGAGTTGTTCCCTTATGAAGACCTGGGCGTGTCCTTCAATGAAAGCGAGGGTCGCGAACCGGTGTTGCCGCCCGTGCATTACGGCGAGTGGGACCACATGATCCAGCTCGAGCGCCCGGCTTGGGCCACGGTGCAAGAGCGTCGTCCCAAAGCGGGCGACCCGACACTGATCGATGGCATCTTGAGTGAGCACCGCCGTTTGATCGGCCGCATGAAATTCATTTTGGATGCCATGCAGCCCCAAGGGGTGCAGCGCATCCGCAAGCTCGAGGACGGTGACGAGATTGACCTCAACGCTGCGTTGGCTTCGGTGATCGAGATGCGCATGGGCCGTCAGCCCGATCCGCGCATCATGATGCGCAGCGTGCGCAAAACCCGCGACATTTCGGTGCTGGTCTTGCTTGACCTGTCGCACTCCACGAACGACAAAGTGGCTGGGCAAGAACACACGGTGTTGGACCTGACCCGCTCGGCTTGTGCTTTGTTGGCCGATGCGATTCAAAAGGTGGGCGACCCGTTTGCGATCCACGGTTTCTGCTCAGACGGCCGCCACGATGTGAACTACTGGCGCTTCAAAGATTTTGATCAGCCCTACGATGAACTGGCCAAGGCCCGTTTGGCGGGCATGCAAGGCCAGTTGTCCACCCGCATGGGCGCGGCCATTCGGCACGCCACGGCCGCTCTCAAAGCCCAGCGCAGCAGCAAAAAACTCTTGCTCGTCATCACCGACGGAGAGCCTGCCGATGTCGATGTGCGCGACCCGCAGTACCTGCGCCACGACACCAAAAAAGCCGTCGAGGCGGCCGCTCGAAATGGTGTGACCACCTACTGCATGAGCTTGGACCCCCGCGCCGACCAATACGTCAGCCGCATTTTTGGCGAACGCCATTACCTGGTGGTCGACAAGGTCGAGCGCCTGCCCGAAAAACTCCCCGTCCTGTATGCTGGACTGACCCGTTGAACAGGACCCCCCATGAGCATCATCCAAAGCCGCACCAAAACCTACAGCGGCATCGACCACGAAGAGCACCACGGCATGACCATGACCGGACGCATCATCCGCGACGCATGGGTGTTTGGTTTGTTGCCCGAAGGCGATGGTTTTGCTGGCAAACACGCGGGCGATTTGCAGCGGCTGTTTGAGGCGGTGCACGCTGCTTGGGAGCCGTATGGCCAGCTGCCCAGCCGCTTGCCGCTCGAGCTGGCTGCCAAACACGCCCGCATCCACGACGAGGCCCTGCAACGTGCCAAAGGCATGGGTTGGGATGCCGAGTTGGGCGACGACGACTGAGTGGGTGTTCAAGCGGGGCCCAGTCCCGCAAATCGTTCAGCGTCCAGTCTTGCTTGATCCCCATTGGTCCATCAGGCGCTGGTCGCGGGCGGTTTCAGCCTCCACGCTGTCCTTGGGCAGCTGGCGCAGGCAGTCGGCCAGCGCTTGCGGGTCCATTGGGGCAGTTGGGGTGGGTGAGGCCACCACTTGGGGCGATTTGCCGTCCCAAGCAAAAGGGTTGCGGAACACGGGCGGCTCGGGCAGGCAGTCGTCCCTGTAAATGGGCGGCCCGTCGTTGGCAAAAGGTGAAAACGAAATCGTCTTGTCAAAAATCAGCGGTTTGCCCGTGGGGGTGGGCGGCAGCGGTGGCATGTTTTCAATGGCTTGGCGGGCGAGTTGTTCGGCCTTGGCCGAGGTGGTCCACAGCGTTTGCAACTGCGTCAAGCGGCCATCGGGGGCGATCTCGATGCGAAAGCGCACCACGCCCTGGTCGGGGCCCTCAACAGCGGTGCCCATCATGCTGCGCACTTGCTGGCCCCAGCTGTAGCGGTAGCCCTTGCTGTTTTTGTTCGTGTACTGGGCGGCAAAAGCCCATTCTTCGGCGGTGGGTGGCGGGGGCGCGGCCATGCTGGCGCGGGGACGATCGGGTGAGGGCGTTGGGGCCGGAGCCGTAGCCTGAGCCGCTAAGGCTGTGTCGGGCGGGGGCGCCGTGATGGGTGTTGAGGGGGGCGCTGATGGTGGTTCAGGCAGCGGCTTGCGCGGCGGCGGGATCAGTTCCAAAAAGACAATTTTTTCGGCTGTTTTGGGCGATTGCGGTGGGAAGACGTGTTGGAACGGGTAGCCACTGGCCAGCAGCCACACGGCTGCGTGCAAGGCCAGCGTGAGCAACAGCGCGGTGAAATTTTTGTCTCTGGACATGTGCGCCGAGGCGTTTGTTGGTGTACTTGCTGCCGTTCAGCGACAATATTCGTTTTGACTGATATTACCTGACGAAGTGGAGACACCCATGCGCTTTCGCACCCTCGCTCTGACTGCCGCTACTGCTGGCAGCTTGCTGCTGGCCCCAGCGGCCCACGCCGACAACAAAGCCATTGCCACCGACGAGATGGAGGCTTATCTGGAATTTGTGGACTACGGTGGCGGCGTGATTTTTGCCGAGCAAATACCCAAGGCCGAGTGGCCCAAGTTCATGGTGATCGATGCGCGTGACCCGGCGCAATTTGCCAAGGGGCACATTCCTGGCGCCGTCAACATGGACTGGCGTCAGGTGCTGGCCAAGCGCAACACCATCCCCAAAAACAAGCCTGTGCTCATTTATTGCAACACGGGGTCGTTGTCGGCCCAGGCCGGTTTTGCGCTGCGCGTGGCGGGCTGGGAGAACGTGCGCATCTTGCAAGGCGGC
>JANQXJ010000269.1 GCA_030729445.1 Limnohabitans sp.
TTGACGGAAACGGGCACGCCTTCGTCTTCGGTTGGGGTAGCAGAAGCTTTCATGGCGTCTGAGGATTTCATTAACATGTCAAAGATCGTAACAGCGATTGATCTGCGCACACCAATCAGGGGTTTGACCCTTTGAACACCATTTGCACCTCCCAGCAGCCCATCAGTACCGGTGGCCCGTCAGGAAAAGCGCCAAGCGCATCAGGCCAAATGCCAACCGGTCGCGCAAGCGCTGGTGCCAATGCCTTTGGCTGAGTGTGGCTGAAATACGGGTACTTTGCGCGTCAATCACCTGGCTCAAACGCCGATGCAGTTGCTGTGCAAACAAGCGGTCGGCCACCACCACATTCGCCTCTCGGGCCAGCAACAAGCTCAGCGGGTCCAGGTTGGACGAACCCACTGTGGCCCAAGGACGGTCATGGTCTGGGTCCACCACGGCCACTTTGGCATGCAAAAAGCTCGCGTCGTATTCATAGATTTCCACCCCGGCGGCCAACAAGGTGCCATACACCGGGCGAGCCGCGTGGTATTGCATGAAGTATTCATAACGTCCTTGCAACAACAAGCGCACGCGCACGCCGCGCCGCGCCGCATGCACCAAGGCCTGCCGCAACCTGCGACCCGGCAAAAAGTAGGCGTTGGCAATCAGCACCTCATGCCGGGCCAGTCCAATGGCCTTGAGGTAAGCGCGTTCGATTTGGCTGCGGTGCAACACGTTGTCACGCAGCAGCAAAGCCGCTCTGCTGGGCGACGGCGAGCCGTCGGGCAGGGGCAGCGGCTGGTTCCAGGGCAACGGCAGGCCCGCAGTTTTGAAAGACCGAAACGACTGCGCAAGTTTGCGCTCACGCGCGTGCTGAGCGCCCTGCAAGCGCCACCACAGCTGGGTCATGCTGTCTTGAATGTGGCCCACCAGTTCCCCTTGCGCAGCAACGGCAAAGTCCAGTCGGGGCTCGGCCAAGCTGCCGTGGTGGGGGTCGTACCAGTCGTCGAGAATGTTGATGCCGCCGCAAAAGGCGGTGTGCCCATCCACCACGCAGAGTTTGCGGTGCAAGCGCCGCCAACGGCTGGGAATGAGCAAACCCAAGGTGCCCAAAGGCGCGTAAACCCGCCAATCGACCCCCGCTTGGGCAAAGCGCGTGCACCAGACCTCCGGCAGCTGGGGGGTGCCCACGCCATCGACCACCAGCCAAACACGCACACCGCGCAAGGCTGCACGCTCCAGCGCCTCGGCCACCATGGCGGCAGCGCCATGCACGTCAAAAATATAGGTCTCCAGCAACACATGCGAGCGAGCCTGGTCCAGTGCCGCCACGAGTGATTCAAAGTATTGCTGCCCCCCCTCGATGAGCCGGATTTGATGGCCATCACGCAGCGCCGGGTTGTGCCGCATGCTCAGTCGTTCCAAGCAAATTCAGCCACCAGCGGCAAATGGTCAGACATGCGCTGCCAGATGCGGCCCGAGGGCACCATGGCGTGCACAGGATTCAGACCTCGTGCGTACACATGGTCGAGCTGATTCAAGGGCAAGCGTGAAGGGTAGGTGGGCGTGGGCTGCTCACGCCACTCCCGGAAACCGGCCTGCGCCATGCGCCTGCCAAGGCCAGTGCCCCAGTCGTTGAAGTCGCCCGCCACCAGCACCGGCTCATGGGCTGGGATATCTTGCGCAATGTGGGCCAACAGCAAGGCCACTTGGCGCACGCGGCTGGCGGGCACCAGCCCCAGGTGCACCACCAGCACATGCACGACACGGTCTACGACCTCGACCCTGGTATGCAAAAAACCGCGTTGCTCAAAGCGGTGGTCCGAGATGTCGCGGTGCTGGTGCGAGAGCACCGGCCAGCGCGAGAGCATGGCGTTGCCGTGCTCACCGTGGCGGGTGACGGCGTTGGTGCGGTAAATGGCCTCATAACCTTCAGGGGCCAAATACTCGGCTTGTGGCTGGATCGGCCAGTGCCTGAAATAAGCCGCCTCGCGGCGGTGCTCGCGGCGCACCTCTTGCAGGCAAACGATGTCGGCGTCAAGCTGCTCCACCGCATGGCCCAGGTTGTGGATCTCCAGGCGCCGCGCCGGACCCAGGCCTTGCACACCTTTGTGGATGTTGTACGTGGCCACCCGAATGACCGGGTGTTCGTGGCGTTCGGGCTTCATGGCGGCTTGGCCGGTACAAATCGCGGCAGCATCAAAATGGCTTCGGCGTTGGACGGGGAAAAGCACTGGTCAGCGGCAGCTTGCCAGGGCAGCCATTGCGCTTCGGTGTGCTCGCGGGGGCTGAGCATCACGGGCATGCGTTGGGGCACACAC
>JANQXJ010000270.1 GCA_030729445.1 Limnohabitans sp.
GTGCGCGAGCTCGACTGGTACGACCGATATCTGGAACGCGGCCGCGTGGACCGCAGCGCCAACACCACGCCAGGCAACAAGGCGGGTGGCTTGTCCAACATCGCCGAAAAAGCCATGGGCTCCATCGTCAAGAGCGGCACATCAGCCATCTCACATGTGTTGGCACCGGGCGAAAAGTTGCGGCCCGACCAAAAGGGCTTGGTGTTTGCGGCCACCCCGGCCAGCGACTTCATTTGCGGCACGCTGCAACTGGCCGCAGGCATGAACGTGCATGTGTTCACGACTGGACGCGGCACGCCCTATGGTCTGCAGGCCTGCCCTGTGGTCAAGGTGGCCACGCGCACCGACCTGGCCCGCCGCTGGCTCGACCTGATGGACATGAACGCCGGGCGCATTGCCGACGGCGAGATCACCATCGAAGAAGCCGGTTGGGAGCTGTTTCACATGCTGCTGGCTGTGGCCAGTGGCCGCAAAACCTGGGCCGAGCAGTGGAAGCTGCACAACGCATTGGTGTTGTTCAACCCCGCGCCGATAACTTAAAAGGCGCAATCAAACAATAAAGTGGCTTCTGGATTTTTGCCATTGAAACAGCAGAGATATTGCTGAATCCGTTCCAGACGGCATGTCGTTCAGCTGCTGCAGCTGACGCTGCCGCAGCCCGACATGGTGACGTTTTGGATGACCAAGGGGTCGGCCAAGGTTTCAGTCACGCTGTCAAAACCCACTGACTTGAGATGTGCTGCCAGCCCTGCGTCCATGCTGTTGGCATGACCCGGAAACCACTCGGCCAGTGCTTCGGCCATGCGGGTGATGATGGTGGGGTCGCTGTCCAGGTAATGGGCTTCGACCACGCGCATGGTCTCCAAAATCGTGGCGTGGTGCTCGGCGTGGCAGTTGTCGGCCGAAAACCCGGTGGCCAGCATCCAGCGTTCCTCTTGCGCAAAGTGTTCTGCCGTGTGGCTCAAAAATGCCTTGTAGACCGGCAGCTGCTGGTCTTCGGGTGTGGCCAAAATTTGGTTGATCATGTCCACAAACTCTTGGTGCGTTTCGTCCATGCGGGCGTCCCCCGTGTGGAGTGAATCCGTCCAGGGCATCAAAGTTGGGGAAGTGGTGGGTGTAGCGGTGGTGGTCATGAGGATGGCAGTCAACAATCAAGGCAAAAGGGTTGATCGAATTATCGTGCCAACGGCCCGCAGACGCTGAGGGCATGCAAAAGCCGTTAAGGTGCTGTCCTTCGTCCAGTCATTCAGCACAAAACGCACCATGGATTCCGTCACACAAGTACTTTTGGGCGCCTCGATCGGCGTGGCCGTCATGGGGCGACGCACGGCGTTGTGGAAGTCGGCCCTGTGGGGTGGGGTGGCTGGCTTGCTGCCCGACCTGGATGTGCTGCTGGACCATGGCGATCCGATCCTGAACATGATCCGCCACCGCGCTGAGTCGCACGCCTTGCTCTTGCTCACGCTCTTTGCGTTCCCCATGGCCTGGGCGGTGAGCCGACTCCACCGACAGCCGCAGCTTTACGGCCGATGGTGGTGGGCGCTGATGCTGGCGTTGGTCACACACCCCTTGCTGGACTTGATGACTATTTATGGCACCCAGGTGTTCCAGCCATTCTCCGATGAGGCGTATGGCCTTGGCAGCATGTTCATCGTTGATCCGTTGTACTCGCTGCCCTTGCTGGCGGGTGTGGTGGCCGCCTTGCGCGTCAAAACGGTGGGCCGGGCCTTGGCCATCAACGGCTGGGCACTGGCATTCAGCACCGCGTATTTGGTGTGGAGCGCACTGGCGCAATGGGGGGTGACGCAGCACGCCCGTCAGTCCCTGCAGGCGCAGGGCTTGCCCAGCCAGCAGATCCTGGTCACGCCCGCGCCCTTGAGCACCGTGGTGTGGCGCGTGGTGGCGCTCGACGGCGAGCGCTTTCACGAAGGTTTTTACGCCCTGATGGACGGCGGCCGGGCTATTCGTTTTGTGGCCCACGAGCGTGGAGGCGCCTTGGCCATGCAAAACGCTGACCACCCACAGTTGCAGCGCCTGGCGCGGTTCACCGACGGGTTTTTCAAGGTCCAGGGCAACAGCGATCGCCTTGTGGTGACGGATCTGCGAATGGGCCAGGAGCCCGACTATGTGTTCTCGTTTGACATTGGCCCGGCCCTGCAAGCCGGTGACAACTACCCCGTAGCCGAGCAACAAAGCCGCCGCATGAACGTGGGTGAAGGTTTGAATTGGCTGGGGCAGCGCATGTTGGGGCACGATGTGCCGCCGCCTGAAAGAAGGTGACGAGCCTTGACCCCGGCA
>JANQXJ010000271.1 GCA_030729445.1 Limnohabitans sp.
GTGGCCAGCACCAACAGGGCGCTGAGTTCTGAAGGGGTCATGGCTTTGAATGTAGAGCCAAAAGGCCACCGATCAGGTCGCCATTTGGGCTCTGCCGCCTACCATCAACGAGCTGACAGCACTTCCCAGCGCTCCATGGCCGCCAGCAACACATCGTCGATTTCGGTGTCGCGCTTGAACAGCTTTTGTGCCAGACCTGGGTCGCGCTGGTAAATGCTGCCGTCCGCCAATTGTGCGCGGGCCTCAGCTTGCTCTTTTTCCAGCGCTTCGATTTTGGCGGGCAGCTCGGCCAGCTCGCGCTGCTCTTTGTAGCTGAGCTTGCTGCGGGCCGCAGCAGCCGGGGCGGCAGCCGCCGTGTCAGGGGCGACCGTGAGCGCTGGCGTTGAGCCACTGCGCTGAGCGGCCTGGGCCCGAATGGCCTGAGCGCGTTGTGATTGCACCAGCCAGTCTTGCACCGAGCCCTCATATTCGCGCCAGAGGCCCGGTTGATCCGGGGCGCTTTCGCAGGCGATGATGCCGGTCACCACGTTGTCCATGAAGGCGCGGTCGTGGCTGACCAGAAACACGGTGCCTTCGTAAGTTTGCAGCAGCTCTTCGAGTAGTTCCAGGGTTTCGATGTCCAGGTCGTTGGTCGGTTCGTCCAGCACCAGCACGTTGGCCGGGCGGGCAAATAGGCGAGCCAGCAAGAGGCGGTTGCGCTCGCCGCCCGACAAGGAACGCACGGGCGAGGTGGCCCGCGCTGGCGAGAACAGGAAGTCACCCAAATAGCTCTTGACGTGTTGGCGCTTGTTGCCAATCTCGATCCATTCGCTGCCCGGGCTGATGAAGTCTTCCAGCGTGGCATTCAGGTCGAGCGCATCGCGCATCTGGTCAAAGTAGGCGACTTCCATCTTGGTGCCGCGACGCACTTCGCCGCTGTCGGCTTCCAGTTCACCCAAAATCAGTTTGAGCAAGGTGGTTTTGCCGGCGCCGTTGGGTCCCAGCAAGCCAATCTTGTCGCCCCGCAGCAAGGTGCCGGTGAACTTCTGAATGATGGTGCGCACAGAGCCGTCTGGCTGGGTGAAGCTCTTGCTCACATCCGTTAGCTCGGCCACCAGCTTGCCGCTCGGCACCCCTGAGGCCACTTCCATTTTCACGTTGCCTACTTTTTCGCGGCGAGCAGCACGCTCGCCTCGCAGGTTTTGCAATCGCGTGATGCGGCTTTGGCTGCGCGTACGGCGTGCTTCCACGCCTTTGCGGATCCAGATTTCTTCTTGGGCCAGCAGTTTGTCGGCCTTGGCCTGGATCACCGCTTCCTGTGCCAACTGCTCTTCTTTCTGCACTTGGTAGGCGGCATAGTTGCCGGGGTAAGGGCGCAGCTTGCCTCGGTCCAGTTCGACAATGCGGGTCGCGATGCGGTCTAGGAAAGCCCGGTCGTGCGTGATGGCGATCACGCTGCCCTTGAAGTCAATCAGCAGGTCTTCCAGCCAAGTGATGGCATTCAGATCCAAGTGGTTGGTCGGCTCATCTAATAAGAGCACATCAGGACGGGTCACCAAAGCCTGTGCCAGGGCCACGCGCTTGCGCATGCCGCCGGACAGCGATTGCACGATGGCGTTTGGGTCGAGCTGTAAGCGCTGAAGCGTCTCATCAAGGCGTTGCTCCCAGCCCCAGCCGTCGCGTGACTCAATCTGACTTTGCAGCGTATCGAGGTCACCCCGGCTGTGCGTGTAGTCGTCGATCCATTGCACCACTTCAGCCAAGCCTTCACGGACTGCTTCAAAGATGGTGTGCTCTGGGACTAAAAGGGGTTCTTGCGCAACATACGCAATGCGAACGCCTTGTTGCAGGTGCAAGTTGCCGTCATCCGGGCGCTCCATGCCGGCAAGAATTTTCAGCAAGGATGACTTGCCCGTGCCGTTGCGACCAATCAAGCCGATGCGCTCGGACGTCTCCAGAGAGAAATCGGCGTGATCGAGGAGTGCGACGTGGCCAAAAGCCAAGGACGCGTTCAATAGTGTGAGTAAAGCCATGGTCCCATTATCCGGGTCGGGCTGCACGAAATATCCAAGACGGCATCAAAATACTTGCCAGATGCAAAAAAGCTGTGCCATAATCGAGGGCTTCGCTGCTGACAAGTGAGGTTTCAAAAGAAGCCAAGCAAAAGCGGCAAGTGGGTTGGTGAAAAGATCTTGGTGATCTAAGAAATTTTCAAAAACTTGACGCAGCGTTAAAAACTGTGTGATAATTCAAGGCTTCGCTGATCGCAGCGAGGCAAATAAAGTGGCTCTAAGCTGCTTGGGTTC
>JANQXJ010000272.1:0-5533 GCA_030729445.1 Limnohabitans sp.
CCGTATGACCCAAGACTTTATTTTCATGGTGAAGAACAAAGCCCGTCCTTGCGGATGTTCACCCTTGTTTGGGATATTTACCACCCATCGCACATTCCGCTTTTTCATCTTTACAAGATGCCCAACACGCCCCATGAAACGCACCACTGGCATCCGAATTGGGACATAAAGCGTGAAGTGAAATTCACCACGTTGACAGAGCTGGCCAAGCAGCGGCTGTTGGATTTGGTGTACCAACGCCGTGATTTAGGCCGGTTTGGCCTGGGCTCAGAAAGATCTGTCGAAGATTTCGCCAAGCTTTCAGGCATCAACTATTTGACCAAACGCATTGACCACCATTACCAAGAAACCCATTACGGGGTGGACCAGCATTGAAGTGGTTTGAAAAAATCTGAGCACCAAGGAGTTGATTTTTTGGAGTCGACGGTCATGAAAGCTCATGGCATGGACGATCTCGGATTCATTCGATCAAGACACAGGCCATGTCGATCATGTAAGGGAGCACCACGCGGTCGTACCAGTTCATAGCGCTCCTTGGGGGCCTCAGCCCTTCTTGGCCACCAGCGTCAAGATGTCGTAACTGGCCACCACATCCCCCAGCTGGTTGGTCACTTCCACATCCCAAGCCACCACGCCCTGCCCCACGCCGTTGGCGTCTTTCTTGTTGCGGTCGATCTTGCGCTTGGCTGTCAGGCGGGCCTGGATGGTGTCGCCAATGCCCACGGGCTTGACGAAGCGCAGGGTGTCGAGGCCATAGTTGGCCAGCACCGGACCGGGCGCGGGCGAGACAAACAAACCCGCTGCCGCCGACAACACAAAGTAGCCGTGTGCGATGCGTTTGCCAAACGGCGAATCTTTGGCGGCGATTTCGTCGAAGTGCATGTAGAAATAGTCGCCCGACAAACCGCCAAAGGCCACGATGTCGGCCTCGCCCACGGTACGGCGGTGGGTGAGCAGGCTCTCGCCAATTTGCAATTCTTCAAAGTAGCGACGGAAAGGATGAACCTCGGTCTCGATCAGCTTGGCGCCACGCATGTACTCGCCTGTGACGGCAGCGATCATGGTGGGCGAGCCCTGCAATGCGGTGCGCTGCATCAGGTGCTTGACAGCGCGGATGCCGCCGAGTTCTTCACCACCGCCTGCGCGGCCAGGGCCACCGTGCTTAAGAGGTGGCAAGGGCGAGCCGTGGCCGGTCGATTCCACGGCAGCTTCGCGGTCCAAGATGTGCAGGCGGCCATGCAAGGCGGCCGCCACCGGGATCATGCGGGCCGCGATTTGTGGATCTTTGGTGACCAGCGTGCCCACCAAACTGCCCTGACCGCGTGCGGCCAGTTGCAGGGCTTCGTCAATGCCGTCGTAAGGCATGAGCGTGCTCACGGGGCCAAAGGCTTCCACGTCGTGCACACTGTCGGTGTGCAACGGTTTTTGACACAGCAGCAGCGTAGGCTGGAAGAAGGCACCGCCTTCCACGCCCTCCCCTAATGGATTGAAATCGGCACCACCGCCAAACACCAGCTCGGCGCTTTGGCGCAGCAGGGCCACACGCTCGGCCACGTCAGCTTGCTGCGAATGCGAGGCCAAGGCGCCCATCTTCACTCCCTCGACCGATGGATCGCCCACCACCACCTTGGCCAAACGGGCTTTGAGCTTTTCGGCCACCGCATCGAGGTGCTGGCGCGGCACGATGGCGCGGCGAATCGCGGTGCATTTCTGCCCCGCCTTGACGGTCATCTCGCGGGCGACTTCTTTCACAAACAAGTCAAACTCTTCGTCATCAGGCGTCACATCGGGCGCGAGGATGGCGCAGTTGAGCGAGTCGGCTTCGGCGTTGAAGGGGATGCTGTGTTTGACCACATTGGGGTGCACACGCAGCATGGCGGCGGTGTCGGCCGAGCCGGTGAAAGTGACCACGTCTTGGCCGTTCAGGCGGTCCAGCAGGTCGCCCGTGGAGCCGATCACCAGCTGCAAAGCACCTGCGGGCAAGATGCCCGATTGCTCCACCAAGCGCACCATGGATTCGGTCAGGTAGCTGGTGGACGAAGCGGGTTTGCCAATACAAGGCATGCCCGCCAAAAAGCTGGGCGCGAACTTTTCCAAGAGGCCCCAGATGGGGAAGTTGAAGGCGTTGATGTGCACCGCGATGCCGCCGCGTGGCACCAGGATGTGCGTGCCCGCAAAACCGCCTTTTTTGCCCAAGGGGAAGGCCGGGCCTTCGTGGATCAGGTTGCCGCTGGGCAGTTCGTTGCTGCCCATGCCTGAATACGCAAACAAAGTGCCCGCGCCACCTTCGATGTCCACCCAGCTGTCAGCGCGGGTCGCCCCCGTGTGGGCCGAGATGGCGTAGAGCTGCTCTTTGTGCTCACCCAGGAACTTGGCCAGGGCCTTGAGGCGCTGGGCACGTTCTTGAAAGTCCAGCTTGAGCAAATTGGGCAGGCCCACGGTGCGGGCGTAGTGCACCGCGTCGCCAAAATCAATCGACTCGGCATGGGTTTGGAACACCGTTTGGCCGTTGACGGCGCTGCGAAGGGCTTGCGCTCCTTGATGGCCGATCCACTGGCCACCGATGAAACTTTGCAGGACTTGGGTCATGGGGTGCTTTCCTTGAGGAGGTCAAAACCCGGTGCCTTGGCAAGCCCTAGCGCTGCCAATGGTTAACCAACCGGGCGGTCGGTTAATTCTAGTCGCAATGGCAGGGTGGATTTCAGCTTTTGTGCCGCTCGGGCACCGCTTGGGGAGGCACCGGGGCTTGCGAGCGCGCTTTCAGGTGCAGCGCAGCTTGGGCCATCAGGTTGGCCGACACGGGCGCGGTGACAAACACAAACAAAGTGATGAGCAACTCGGCCATGCCCGCACGGCCCTGAAAAGCCGACACCAGCATGGACGCCACCAAAATACCGCCAACGCCTAAGGTAGACGCCTTGGTGGGGGCGTGCATGCGCATGTAGAAATCAGGCAGGCGCACCAGTCCAATGGCGCCGACCAACAAGAAAAAGGCAGCAATCAAAATCAAGGCCGCTGCAGTCCATTCAATCAGGGTGTGCATGAGAGACTCCTTTTATTCGACCACATCACCGCGGCTGAGGTAACGCGCCAGCGCCACCGTCGAGGCAAAACCCAACATGGCCACCAGCAAAGCGGCCTCAAACAGCAACGCAGTTTGCCAGCGGATGCCCAACAAGACGATCAGGGCGACAGCGTTCATCGACAAAGTGTCAAGCGCAAGAATGCGGTCGGTGGTTTCGGGGCCACGAAAAAGCCGCCAGGCGCACAGCGCCACCGCCAGGGTGACGGCCACAATGGCGACCGACAGGGCCAAATCCAGGATGCTCATTGCAGGCCTTTCTTTCCGAGGGGTGCAGATGCCTCGTTGCACCCAAAGATGTGCAACAAGGGCGCTTCGTAACGGGTTTTCATGTCGTCAATCATGGCTTGCGCATCATCACAGTTGAGCGCGTGCACCAGGATTTCGCGCCGAGTCTCATCCACCACACAAGACACCGTGCCTGGCGTGGTGGTGATGATGCTGGCGAACAAAGCGTTGACCATCGCGTGGTCACTGGCCAGGGGCACGGCCATCCAGGCGGGCGACATGGCCTTCATGGGGCCCAGCACCAGACGGGCCACGGTGATGTTGGACATCACGATGTCCTTGAGCACCACCAGCGCCAGACGCAGGGCTGCGCCCCAGTGGATGCTGGCGGCAGGCCCCAAAAACGGGTGGATCAGGCGCGGCACGATCAGCGCGATGAGCAAGGCCGACAACAGGTGCACGGGGGCCAGGCTGTGCGACAAAGCCAGCCAGCTGACGCCCAGCAAGAGCGAAAGAATGGGGTGACTGAGCCAGCGCGCTGGGGTGGATGGGTGCGCAGGGATCGGTTTCATTGGGTTTCCTTCGCAGGGGTTTCGGGGGCAGCCGCTGGGTCAGCAGCGGGTGCAGGCACCGACTGGCGTGCCCCGTCATAAGGCCTTGTGCTGGTCGAAGGCTGGCCAGGAGCCAGGCCCAGCACGGCTTGGGCGTAAGCCGCGGTGTCGGCCAGTTGTGTGGCGGTATCGTCGGTGTAGCGCTTGATGGGCGAAGCCAACACGGCCATGGCCAAGGTCAGCGCCATGAAGGCCCACACGGCCGACAACAGTTTGAGACTGCTGCCAGAGTTACCTTGCGCCTCGTCCGCCTCGGGCTGAATGTGCCAAAACAGAACCACGCCCGCGCGGGCCAAGCCAACGATGGTGAAAAAGCCCACACTCAGCACCACGGTCCAGACCCAGGCCTGTGCGGGCAGGCCCGAGCTGCTCTCCAAAATCATGAGCTTGCCCAAAAAGCCGGGCAAAGGCGGCAAACCCGCAGCTGAGGCGGCGCCAAACAGCAGCATCAGGCCCAGCAGCACCGGCTCGCGCACGGCCACGGCGGGGCGCAGCTTGTCCAAGGCTTGGCCACGCTGCGCGGCCATCAGCTCCACCAGCAAGAACAAGCCCGCGATCACGATGGTGCTGTGCAGCGTGTAATAGAGCGCTGCCGACAAGGTGTCGGTGGTGAACAAACCCACGCAGGCCAGCAAAGTGCCCACCGAAGACACCGTAAGGTAAGCCACCAGGCGGCTCATGCTGTGCGCTGCCAAGGCGCCCAACACGCCCAAGGCGCTGGTGGTCAAAGCCAGCGGCAGCAGCCAGTCGGCCACGGCCAAAGCCGACTCCCCACCCCCAACGCCAAAGATCACCCAGTGGGTGCGGATGATGCTGTACACCCCGACCTTGGTCATGATGGCAAACAGCGCCGCTACAGGCGCACTGGCCGCCGCATAAGTGCCTGGCAGCCAAAAGTACAGTGGCACCAGCGCGGCCTTGAGGCCGAACACGGCCAGCAGCACCAACGCCGCGGCCTGCGCTAGCCAAGCATTGTCACCCGTGAGCTGCGCCACCTGCAGGCCCACATCGGCCATGTTGAGCGTGCCGGTCACGCTGTAGACCATGGCCAGACCAATCAGGAACAAGCCCGAAGCCGACAAGTTGAGCACCACGTAATGGATACCCATGCGAAAGCGCTCGCGCCCCTGGCCATGCACCAGCAGCACATAAGAGGCGATCAGCAAGACCTCGAAGAACACGAACAGGTTGAACAAATCACCCGTCATGAACGCGCCGCACAGCCCCATGAGCTGGAACTGGAACAGCGCATGGAAGTGCCGTCCGCGGGTATCCCAGCCGCCTGTGGCGTACCAGAGCACAGGCACGGCCACAAGGTAAGTCAGCAGCACCATCAGGCCGGACAAACGGTCGAGCACCATCACGATGCCAAAAGGCGCAGGCCATTCGCCCAGTTGGTAGACCAGCAACTCACCCGTGCTGGCCTGCACCACCAGGCCGATGGCCATGAGCAAACCGAGCAAGACCGAGGCCATGGCCAAACGGCGCGCCCAGCGCTGGCGGCTGTCGCCATGGCCGCCCCCGGCAACCTGTTGGCTGCCATCGCCCAGCAGCAACAAGGCCACGGCCGTGAACACGGGCAGCAAGACCGACAGCACGGGCGCGTGCTGCA
>JANQXJ010000272.1:5633-11621 GCA_030729445.1 Limnohabitans sp.
GTGAGCACCAGCGCCTGGGGCAAGGGGTCGGCCACGGGGCCATTGCCTTGCAAGATGGGCTGGGCATTGCTCCACAAACGGCCCATGGAAAAGATGAAGACGTTGACAGCGTAGCCCAGCAGGGACAAACCCAGCACGACGGTGAAAGTCCGTCCTCGCAGCATCAAATAAACAGCACAGGCGGTCACAAAACCGATACCGCTGGCCAACAAAAATTCCATGCTCATGAGAGCTCCTTGCTGCGACTCAAATCGCTCAATGGGGAAACGGCAAAGTTCATGCGGCCACCTTGGAGGGTTTGGACGCAGCGCCTGGCACTTCGCGTGTGACAGAGCCCAGCACCGAGATGGTCAACAAGGTCGCGCCCACCACCACCAGGTAGACCCCCAAGTCAAACAAGGCGGCCGAGGCCAGTGGCAACTCACCCAAGACTGGCACCACCGGGTTGCCGTGGGCACTGGTCAAGAAGGGGCGGCCCCAGACAAAGGCGCCCACGCCGGTCAGCCCGGCAATGCCCAGACCCGAGCCAATCCACTTCACAAAGCGTCGACCCGCCTGGCCGCGCAGCAGGTACTCGGCCTTGGCTTGCCCCATGGACATGAACTGCAGCACCAGCGCCACGGCGGTGATCAGGCCTGCGATGAAGCCGCCACCGGGCATGTTGTGCCCACGCATGAAGATGTAAATGGTGAACACCAAGGCCACCGGCAGCACCACCCCGGCGGCCACGCGCAGCATCAGGGGTTGGGCGGCAAAGGTCCAGGTGCGGCCATCGCTGTCTTGTGTGGGGCGGCGCGTGCGCATGCCCTCCATCAAGGCCAGCACGCCAATGGCGGCAATGCCCAGCACCGTGATCTCGCCAAAGGTGTCGTAGCCCCTGAAGTCCACCAGGATCACGTTGACCACGTTGGAGCCACCGCCCACCGGAATCGACTTTTCAAGGAAGAACCAGGAAATCGAGCTGTAGTCACGGGTGACAAACGCCCAGGTCAACCAGGCCATGCCCGCACCTGCGGCCAGCGCCAGCGCCGCGTCGCGTGCGCGCCGGGTGTTGCTCGACTCGCGTGGCGAATGCTGGGGCAGCAAAGCCAGGCCCATGAGCAGCAAGACGGTGGAGACCACCTCGACAGACAACTGGGTCAGGGCCAAATCGGGGGCGGAGAGGCTGACAAAGGTGAGCGATGTGACCAAGCCCACCACGCCCACCAGCACCACCGCCTGAAAGCGCTTGTGGTGCTGCAGCGCCAGCGCCAGGCTGACCGCGCCCAGCAGCAGCCAGATCATGATGGCCAGAGGCGATGCGGGCAGCAGCTCGCGCGGCCCGGTGCCAATGCCGCTGCCCAGCAAGGGCCAGCCCACCACCAGCACCACGCCGCCCAGCATCCAGGCGATGTAGCTTTGCAGTGAGCCGTTTTCAAGGCGTGTGGTGACCCGCGCAGCCAGCACGAACAGACCATCAATCAGGCCCTCGAACATTTGGCGACCGGTGGCGCGGCCAAACCAGGCTTCGGATTCGATGCGGTGCAGGCGCTTGTTTTTGGCCAGCATCAGGTACAGCGCAATGCCCACCACCAGCGCGATCGCGCTCATGAGCAATGGCAAATTGAAACCGTGCCAAATGGACAAGTGGTATTCAGGCAGCGGTTTGCCAGCCAATGCGGTGGCCGCCACATCAACCAGCGGGCCCAGCGTGAGCGCGGGCAACACCCCCACCACAATGCACAGCGTGACCAGCAGCATGGCAGGCAGCTTCATGCCCAGCGGCGGCTCGTGCGGGTGGGTGTTGGGCACATCGCCCAGCGGCCCATTGAAATACGTGTCGTGCACAAAGCGCAGCGAATACGCCACGCTGCAGACCCCGGCCAAAGTCACCAGCGCGGGCACCAGCCAAGCGAACGCACCGGAGGTGCCGACCACGGCTTCGGTGAAAAACATCTCTTTAGACAAGAAACCGTTGGTCAAAGGTACACCCGCCATGGACGCGGCCGCCACCATGGACAGCGTGGCCGTCCAGGGCATGAGCGACCACAGACCACCGAGCTTGCGCATGTCGCGCGAATGGGTTTCGTGGTCCACGATGCCCGCGATCATGAACAGCGAAGCCTTGAAGGTGGCGTGGTTGAGCACATGGAACACCGCCGCCACGGCGGCCAGCGGCGAGCCCAAACCCACCAAGAAGGTGATCAGGCCCAAGTGGCTGACGGTGGAGTAAGCCAACAAGCCCTTGAGGTCGTGCTTGAAGATGGCAATGAAAGCCGCGAACAACACGGTGATCAGGCCCACCGTGGTGACAATCGCTTCGAAATAACCCGAGCCAGCCAGCACCGGGTACATGCGCATGAGCAAAAACACCCCGGCCTTGACCATGGTGGCCGAGTGCAGGTAGGCCGACACGGGCGTGGGCGCGGCCATCGCGTCGGGCAGCCAAAAGTGGAAGGGGAACTGAGCGCTCTTGGTGAAAGCCCCCAGCAAAATCAGCAGCAGCGCGGGCAAGAACATCGGATCGGCTTGAATGGCGGCCACATTGCCCAACATTTCACTGAGCTCGTACGTGCCAGCAATCTGGCCCAAGAGCACAAAGCCCCCCAGCATGGCCAAGCCGCCGCCACCGGTCACGGCCAACGCCTGACGGGCCCCGGCGCGGGCATCGGGCCGGTAGCTCCAGTAACCCACCAGCAAGAACGACGAGACGCTGGTCAGCTCCCAAAACACCACCAACAGCAGCAAGTTGTCGGACAACACCACACCCAACATGGCGGCCATGAACAGCATCATCTCGCTGTAAAACTTGCCTGCAGAGTCCTTGGCGCTCAGGTAATAGTGCGCATACAAAATGATCATCAGCCCGATGAACAGGATCAGGCCCGCGAACATCATCGACAAGCCGTCAAGCCGGAACGTCAGGTTCAGACCGATCTCCGGCACCCAGGGCCAAGCGTTCATGACCGTCTCACCCGACAGCACGGCCGGGGCCATCGACAGCAACAGGCCCAAACTGCTGGCCGTCACAGCGCCCGCCGCGCACGCGGTCAGAAGTCGAGAGCGGGAACCCAGCCAAAACGTGACCAATGTACCCAGCAGAAGTGGGAGCAATACGATGAGTAAGAGCACGGCATGTCTTTCAGATTAGCCGTGAATTTTAGCCACGAGAGACACTGGGACCGCTCAAGCCCCGGTGCCCGCGGTTCATTGGCCGTTTAAAGCTAAATGAATGCTGGCTGGATCACCATTTAATAAGTATACTTATTTAATGTCAGTTACCCGAAGCAGACCCCATTCAAGGAACCTTCAATGAACCCTTTGCAGAACACCCTCCCCGTCTTGGTCGCAGGCGGTGGCATAGGTGGCTTGGCCGCCGCACTCGCCTTGGTGCGTCAAGGCTTTCAAGTCACCGTGCTGGAGCAAGCCCCCGAAATCGGCGAGATCGGCGCGGGCATCCAAATTGGTCCCAACGGCTTTCATGCGTTTGACGCTTTGGGTGTTGGCGACAAGGCCCGGGGCCGTGCGGTCTACACCGACTTCATGGTGATGCACGACGCGATCGACGAGTACCAGGTCGGCAAGATCCCCACCGACGAAAAATTCCGCGAGCGTTTTGGCAACCCCTATGCCGTGATCCACCGCGCCGATGTGCATTTGTCTTTGCTCGAAGCAGCGCAAGAAACCGGCCAAGTGCAATTCCACACCAGCACCCGCGTCGAGCGCATCGAACAAGACGCGCACAGCGTGACCGTGTGGGACCCAAACGGCAAAGCATTCAAAGGCTGTGCGCTGATCGGGGCCGATGGCGTCAAGTCGGTGGTGCGTGAGCAGTTTGTGGCCGACCCGGCCCGCGTCACGGGCCATGTGGTCTACCGCGCTGTGGTCGAGAAAAAAGACTTTCCCGAAGATTTGCAGTGGAACGCCGCCGCCATTTGGGTCGGCCCCAACTGCCACCTGGTGCATTACCCGCTGCGTGGTGGCGAGCAGTACAACGTGGTCGTGACCTTTCACAGCCGCGAGCAAGAAGAATGGGGCGTCAAAGACGGCAGCAAGGAAGAAGTGCAAAGTTACTTCCAGGGCATTTGCCCCAAAGCCCGCCAGTTGATCGACCTGCCCAAGACCTGGAAACGCTGGGCCACCGCAGACCGCGAACCGATTGGCCAATGGACTTATGGCCGCGTGACCTTGCTGGGCGACGCCGCCCACCCCACCACGCAGTACATGGCGCAAGGCGCCTGCATGGCCATGGAAGACGCCGTCACTTTGGGTGAAGCGCTGCGCACGCACCACAACGACTGGCCCAAGGCTTTGGACATGTACCAACGTGCACGCGTGGCCCGCACCGCCCGCATTGTGCTCTCCAGCCGCGAAATGGGCCGCATCTACCACGCCAAAGGTGTGGAGCGCTTGGTGCGCAATGACCTGTGGCGCGGCCGCAGCCCCGAGCGCTTTTATGATGCGATGGAATGGCTTTACGGCTGGAACGTGGGCAACTGCCTCGATGCCGCAAAACACAACGCATAAACAGGAGACAGACCATGAACGACCTCGGCCGAATCGAAGACCTGCCCGCAGACTATGTGCAGGACCTGCGCAAGGTGAACCTGGTGCCCCTGTGGCCCAGCCTGCGCGGTGTGTTGCCGCCCAAAGTGCCCACCCGCCAGACCCAGCCGACCTGCTGGGCTTACCAAGACATCAAGCCGCTCTTGCTCAAGGCGGGCGAGCTGACCCCGATTGAAAAAGCCGAACGCCGCGTGCTGGTGCTGGCCAACCCGGGCCACGGTCTTGACAAGATGCAAGCCAGCGCAGCCATGTACTTGGGCATGCAACTGCTCATGCCCGGCGAGTGGGCACCCAGCCACCGCCACACGCCCAACGCGGTGCGCATGGTCGTGGAAGGCGAAGGCGCCTGGACCACGGTGGACGGCGCGAAATGCCCGATGAGCCGGGGCGATCTGATCCTCACGCCCACGGGCCTGTGGCACGAGCACGGCCACGACGGCACCGAGCCCGTCATCTGGCTGGATGTGCTGGACTTGCCGCTGGTCTATTACATGGAGGCCAGCTACCACATCAACGGCGACCGACAAACTGTGGTGCCCGGCCAAGGGGACAAGCAATACGCCCGTGGCGGCGTGGTGCCCTCACATGTGTTTGAGCGCAGCAAGAAGGCCTACCCCATGCTGCGCTACGCCTGGAAAGACGCCAAGGCCGCGCTCGAATCGCTGGCTTCGGACGACGCCAATTTAGAGCAGGTGCAAGTCACTTACACCAACCCCGAAACGGGTGGCGACGCCGAAAACATCTTGGGCTTTTACGCCCTGATGCTGCGCCCCGGACAGACCCTGCGTTTGCCTGCTCGCTCGCCCGCGCAGGTCTTCCATGTCATCGAGGGTTCGGTGCAGGCGCAGATCGTGGCCAGCACCTTCACCCTGCTTGAGGCCGACACCTGCTGCGCCCCCGGCTACGAAGCCGTGACATTGACCAACCTGCAGGCAGATAAACCCGCCTTTGTCTTCATCGCCGACGAATCGCCCTTGCACCGCAAACTCGGTGTTTACGAGAACCGCGGCTGAAGCCTCAAGTTGAACCTGGAAGCCCAACTTAAACCTGCCAGCTCAGCTTGAAATTGTCATCCTCGGGCTTGACCCGAGGATCCATGGATGCCCGATCAAGCCGGGCATGACAGCTGGATTTTTTTGGCATCACTGTCTTTTTATTGAATAACCCCTCATGACCACCTACCTCTTTCCCCCTCCCGCCGTTCAGTCCCTGCCCATCCGTAGCAAAACCGAGCGCTTCCCGATCAACCGCATCTTCTGCGTGGGCCGCAACTACCACGCGCACGCCGTCGAGATGGGCCGCCCAGTCGACAAAAGCGTCGAGCAAGCTTTTTACTTCACCAAGTCGCCGCAGACCTTGGTGGAAAGTGGCGTGGACCATGTTGCTGTGGTCGACTACCCACCCCGCACCAACAACTACCACTTCGAGATGGAACTGGTGCTG
>JANQXJ010000273.1 GCA_030729445.1 Limnohabitans sp.
ACAGCACCCAGCGCTCGCCAGGTGGCGCTTGTTTGACCCATTCGGCCAGCGTCACCGCCGCATGCACCGTGGGCACCCGGTTGCGCCCGCACTGCTCGGCCGCGGCCACGGCCACGCCTTGCCAGTGGGCCAGTTTTTTCTCGGCCCGCTCGCCCTTGAGCTTGAGCACGCTGCGCTCGGCCACCAAGGGCGTGATGCTGGCCACGCCCAGCTCGGTGGCTTTTTCGACCAACCAGTCCATGCGCTCGTTGGCGGTGATGCCCGCCAGCAGGTGCACCGCGCGGTCGGCTTCGCGCTCCACCGGGTGGTGTGCGCCGATCTCGACGTCGACATCGCTGCGGCCCATGCGGGTGACGGTGGCGTCAAATTCCCCGCCCTCGCCGTTGAACAACCTAATCGCATCGCCCGGCTGCAGGCGCAGCACCTGCACATGGCGGGCGGCACCCGCAGGCAGGCTCAGTGGCAGGCCTGTGGCCAAGGGGGTGGGGCAGTAAAAGCGCGGCATGCTCACATGCGCCCGTAGGCAAAACCGACTTCGGGCGTGGTGCCTTCGATTTCGTCGATCAATTTGAGCAGCGGGCCCAGCTCGCGGTAACGATCGCAGGTGCTGCGGATGTAGTGGAGGAAGCGCGGCGCATCGGCCAGGTACTTGGGCTTGCCGTCGCGCAGGGTCAGCCGGGCAAAGATACCGGCCACTTTCAGGTGGCGCTGCAGGCCCATCCACTCGACGGCGCGGTAAAACGCGCCAAAGTCGCTGTGCCAGTCTTCAAAGTCCATCAACCCGGCTTTGCGGGCTTTTTCCCAGTAGCGGATGGTGATGTCGAGCACAAAGTCTTCGTCCCAGGTGAGGAAGGCGTCGCGCATCAGGCTGGCGATGTCGTAGCTGATGGGGCCGTAAACCGCGTCCTGGAAGTCCAGCACGCCGAGCTGCGCACTGCCGCCAAAAGGCATCATCAAATTGCGCGGCATGAAGTCGCGGTGCACATACACACTGGGCGCGGCCAAGTTGCGTTGCACGATCAGGGCGAAGGCCTTGTCAAAAACTTCGCGCTGGGCACCTTGCAGCTGCACACCCCGGTGCTGGGCCAAATACCAATCTGGGAACAGGCTCAGCTCTCGGTTGAGAAGCGCGGCGTCATAAGGCGGCAGCACGCCGGGCCGGGACGCCAGCTGCCACTGCACCAGCGTGTCCACCGCCTGCATGTACAGGCCGTGGTTGGCCTGAGGGCGCTCGGTATCGATGGCCGACATCATGGTGGCATCACCCAAGTCGCTTAGCAGCATGAAGCCATGGGCCTCGTGCCAATCCAGCACCTCGGGCGCATTCAGACCAGCGGCCTTCATCAAGGCGGCAATGCGCACAAAGGGCTCGGAGTTCTCTTTGTCGGGCGGTGCGTCCATGACGATGAGGCTGCCGCCTTGGCGCTTGTCCACCCGCAGGTAACGGCGAAAGCTGGCGTCGGCCGAGGCCACGCGCAAACTGCCGGGCAAGAGGTCTTGGGAGGCCGCGACACCGGACAACCAACCGTCAAAAAACGCTTGTCGAGCTGGGTCGGTCCAGCTGACGCTGTCAGAGATGGCTGGATTGGGGACTGAATTGGGGGGCGGGGTGAGGTGGCTCATGGATAATCCCATTCTACAAAGCCAGCAACCGGCGTTTTGCCCTCAGTCCTCGCGTGTTCAACCCCCATCCCATCGCCGTGCCTCCTTTCCTGTCACCCTGTTCGCACCCCCTGGTGGCCATTGCCTCTTTGCGGGCAGTGGTGTGGGCGGTGTTGTTTGGGGCGCAAGGTGTCATGCTGGTGGGGGTGCCTCAAGGTGCGCAGGCCCAAACCCTGGCACCGCCGCAGGGCTCGCCCGCAGCCCCTGTTCAGGGCTTGGTTCTGCGCAGCAGCCCCATGCTGGAGGAGGCCATCTCTCAGCGTCAGGAGCAAGAAGGGGCGGTTTATCTGCAGGGGCAGCGCCTGCGCGTGCGACCTGATCTGGACTTGGTGGTCGAGGGGGAGGCCAGTATTCGCAAGCCGGGCGTGAGCATTCAGGCGGGCCGATTGTCCTTAGACCAAAGCCAAGACGTGGTGGAGGCCACGGGTCAAGTGCGCCTGAACCGGCCGGGCAGTGTGTTGACCGGCCCCAAGCTCACCCTGCAGATAGACAGTTTCCAGGGCACCCTGATGCAGCCCACTTTTGAGCTTTATAAAAGCGGTGCCTACGGGCAAGCGGCGCAAATCGATTTTGTGGATGATCAACGCGCCATCGTGCGTGAGGCCAGTTACACCACCTGCAGGCGCACGCCCGGGCCAGAATGGTTACCCGCATGGGTGCTCAAGGCCACCCGCTTGAATCTGGACGAAGAAGAGTCCACGGTCCGGGCCGAGGGGGTGCAACTGCGCTTTCAGGATGTGCCGGTGCTGGGCATTCCCGCCGTCACCTTTCCGATGACGAGTGAGCGCAAGTCGGGTCTGATGTCGCCCGTGGTGGGCATCACCACCAACAACGGGGTGGAGTTGGCCCAACCCTATTACTTTGACATCGCGCCCAACCGCGATGCCACCGTGACCACCCACCTGATGAGCAAACGCGGCGTGGCGGTGGACACCGAATTCCGTTATTTGGAGCGCGACTACAGCGGCGAGGCCCGGCTGAACCTGATGCCCACTGACAGCCTGCGCAACCGATCCCGTTGGGGCTGGTCCAGTCAGCACAACGGCACGGTGGACACAGGCCTGGACAGCGTGGGGCGTATCGGTCTGGGCCTGAACCTGAACCGGGTCAGCGACGACGACTACTGGCGAGATTTCTCTCGCTCAGGCCAGGTGCTCACCCAGCGACTGTTGCCGTCCACAGGGGTTTTGAGCTGGGGCCGTGGAAACCTGAGTTTGACCGCACAGGTTCAGCGCTGGCAAACCCTCCAGGACATCACCGCCCCCATTACCCCGCCCTATGACCGTGCGCCCCAAATCGGGCTGCGCTATGGTCAGTGGCAAGCCGATGGTCTTGACTGGTCGGTGCAGGCCGACACCACTCGCTTTGAGGCCAGCTACGACCGCATCCCACTGGCCAGCAGCGCGCAGCGCCCTGTGCCCCGCAATGGCGAGCGCAGTTTTGTGCTGGCGCAGGTCAGCCGCCCCTGGATTCGCCCCTGGGGGTTTGTCACGCCCAAGCTGCAATTGCATGCCACCCGCTACCAACTCGACCAGCCATTCGACTCGGGTGAGCGTTCGGTCAACCGGGTGTTACCGACTTTTTCGTTGGATTCAGGCTTGGTGTACGAACGCGAGACGCAGTGGTTTGGTCGTGGCGTCACCCAAACCCTGGAGCCGCGTGCCTTTTATGCACGCACACCGTTTCGTGACCAAAGCCTTTTGCCGGTTTACGACAGCGGTGCCACCGATTTCAATTTGTCCACCATCTACAGCGAAAACGCCTATGTCGGCCACGACCGCTTGGTGGACAACGATGCCTTGACCCTGGGCGTGACCAGCCGATTTTTTGATGGCAATGATGGCGCTGAAATGTTGCGCGTCGGCGTGGCCCAGCGCATCCGCTTTTCTGACCAACAGGTGGTGCTGCCTGATCAACCTGCTGCAGAAAGCGGTCTGAGTGACCTGTTGCTGGGCGCAGGCGTGCGCTGGGATGACCGCTGGGCGCTCGACGCCACGGTCCAGGTCAACAGCCAGACCGACCGCGTCAGCCGCAGCACTTTGCAAGGCCGATTCAGCCCCGGCCCTTACCGGGTGCTGAGTGCGGCTTACCGTTTGAACCAAGGCGTGAGCGAGCAGGTCGATCTGGGATGGCAATGGCCGCTGAGTGACTTGCTGGGGCGGCGAGATGCTGCCTCTGAATCGGCCTGGACCCGCACACCCGGCCAAGGCCTGGGGCCGGACCGCTGGTACAGCGTGGGACGCCTGAACTTCAGCCTGACCGAAGGCCGCATGGTCGACAGCCTGTTGGGTCTGGAATACGATGGTGGTTGCTGGATCGGGCGCCTCGCCTTCGAGCGCATCCAGAGCACCGTGAGCACGGCAACCAGCCGCTTGCTGTTCCAGCTCGAATTCATCGGATTGGCCCGTGTCGGGGCCAGCCCACTCAATGCCTTGCGCAACAACATTCCCCGCTATCAGAACCTGCGAGACTCTCCTGTTGAACCAAGCCGTTTCCAGCACTATGAATAATCACCTGTTTCTTGTTCGAGCTTTGTGGGCCACCTGCGCTTCGGTGTGTCTGGCGGTGGCCTGGCTGCCGCTGACGGCGTCAGCCCAAAGCACTGCCACCGACGCTTCTCGGCCTGCCCCCATTCGATCTGCCGACTTCATTGTGGCAGTGGTCAATTCCGAGCCCATCACCAACCAGGAAGTGCAGAACCTGAGCAATCGCCTGCAGCGCGAGGCGCAAGCGCAAGGCCGACCCTTCGCCCCCGCCGAGGCCAAACGGCTGGCGCTGGAACAACTCATCAATGACAAGGCTCAGACCCAACAAGCCCGTGACGCGGGCATCACGATTGACGATGAGGCCTTGGACCAGGCCGAGGCCAATGTGGCCCGCAGCAACCAGCTCACGCCCGAAGAGCTTCGCCAGCGTTTGCAGCAAGATGGCGTGGCCCTGGTGACCTTCCGCGAACAGCTGCGCAATCAGTTGCTGCTGACCCGCGTGCGCGAGCGCGAGGTGGAAGCACGAATCCGCATCAGCGACATTGAAGTGGAGCAGTTTTTGCAGGAGCAAATCAAGGCGCAGTCCGCGCGTGTCCCGGTTGCACTGAACCTGGCCATGGTCCTGATCGCTGTGCCGGAAAACAGCACTGAAGAGCAGATCAAGTCCCTGGAAGCGCAGGCTCGGGAGGTGGCCCGACGTGCTCGCGCGGGTGAGAACTTTGCCGAGTTGGCCAGAACCTTCTCGCAAGCGGCCGACCGGGGTGCCAACGGCGGTGCCTTCGGCTTGCGCCCGGCCGACCGCTACCCTGAGTTGTTTGTGCAGGCTGTGGCGGCCTTGCCCGTGGGTGGGGTGTCCGAGGTGTTGCGCTCAGGTGCCGGTTTTCATGTGCTCAAAGTGCTGGAGCGTCAGCAGGCCCCGGCCACCTTGATGGTCACACAAACCCGTGCGCGGCACATTCTGCTGCGCCTGAGTCCCCAGCTGACACAGGCCCAGGCGCTGGCGCAGCTGAGCGCACTGCGCAAGGACATTGTGTCGGGCAAGGCCGATTTCGCGGAAGCGGCCAAACGCCTGTCGCAAGACGGCAGCGCAGCGCAGGGGGGTGATTTGGGATGGGCCAACCCCGGCATGTTTGTGCCCGAATTCGAGCAGACGATGAACCGACTGCGCCCCGGCCAGGTGGCCGAGCCGCTGGTCTCGCGTTTTGGGGTGCACCTGATCGAAGTGACCGACCGGCGCGATGCCCCCATGAGTGATGCCGAGCAACGCACACTGGCCCGCAACGTCTTGCGGGAAAAGAAACTCGACGAAGCCTACGTCGCCTGGGCCGAGGATGTGCGTGGCCGGGCCTACGTCGAGATGCGCGAGCCCGTCCAATGAAGCACATCGCCCGCAAACGCTTTGGCCAGCACTTTCTGACAGACGGCGGCATCATCGATGCCATCGTGGATGCCATTGCCCCAGTGGCCGGTCAGCCCATGGTCGAGATTGGCCCTGGCCTGGCCGCGCTGACGCAGCCCTTGGTCGAGCGTTTGGGCCATCTTTCGGTGATCGAGCTGGACCGAGATCTGGCGGTGCGCCTGCGCGAGCACCCTCAATTGTCGGTGGTCGAATCGGATGTGCTCAAGGTCGACTTTCGGGCGCTGGCGCAGCAGATGCTGGCCAAAGCCACGGCGGCCCCGCTGCACAAAATCCGTGTGGTCGGGAACCTCCCCTACAACATTTCCACGCCCATCTTGTTTCATTTGCTGGCGCAGGTCGACGTGATTGAAGACCAGCACTTCATGCTGCAAAAGGAAGTCATTGACCGCATGGTGGCTCAACCCGCTACCTCAGATTACAGCCGCCTGTCGGTCATGCTGCAGTGGCGCTATGAGATGGCCAACGTGCTCTTTGTTCCGCCCGAAAGCTTTGACCCGCCCCCGCGTGTGGACAGCGCTGTGGTGCGCATGGTGCCGCTGGCCCAGCCCCCCGATGTCGACGTCAAAACTCTTGAAACCTTGGTCCAGGTGGCCTTCAGTCAGCGCCGCAAAATTTTGCGCAACACCTTGGGCAAATGGCTCGATGAAAAAGGCTTTACCGGCACGTTTGACTTGCAGCGCCGCGCCGAAGAAGTGCCTGTGGCCGAGTTCGTGGCCTTGGCCCAAACCGTCTGAGCCGTCAGGTCAGGTGAGCCCAAAGAAAAAGCCCGTCATGGACGGGCTTTTTCATGGGTGCCGCATCAGCGGCTCAATGGGGTTCAGGCTGCGGCGAGCCAGTAACCTGCATTGAAGGGGCTGCTCATGCGCAGCGCCAAGGGCGACACGTCCACCAATTTGTCGGTGGGCATTTTTTCGCCTTCTTCGATCGATTCGGCCATCACGGCGTCTTCGGTTTGTGCCTCATTCGCCCGTCCTGCTTGGCTGTTTTGCGCAGAACGGGCTACAGAAAAGAATAGAAGCATCGGAAGGGTATCTTCCTGTCTCCCCAGTAATCGGCGGTGTCGCGGAAGATGTCCAGCAATTGCTCGCGGGCTTCTTTGTCGAACTTGACGTGTGCGGGAATCTGCTCTAGCACCACGATGAAGCCAGGCTGTGGGCCAGACTTGTGCAAGGGGTCGGTCATGCAGTCGTAGAGGGCATCGAAATTCTTGCCAAAGTGCGAAGGCAATGTGAATTGCGCACCAATGAGGTCCAGCACATCTTGTTTGCTCTGGGCTTCGGCCAGGTTGGCATACAAAAAGTGGTGGCCCAAACCTTGGGCGGCCTCTTGCAGGTCGCTCACGCGGTATGCGCGAATCGACTGCACGATGTTCGACCGCACGCCCTTCAGGGGCGTCTCTTGGTCTTGACGTGTCGGCATGTCCATCTCCGTGGTCTTTCTTGAGAACTAAAAAAATCAGGGTCTGTCAACGATCAAGCGAAAGCTCGCGTAATGGTCTTCGGTGTAATAACAGGCTTTCGGTTCTGTCGGCACCGGGCCGCCGCAGACGATGCGGCGAGCTCCACGGTGTCGCACGCCGGGCGTCCTGACGGTGTATTCGCGGTAGAAACCTCTTGCCTCGCGTGGCAGGAGACGCTCGCGATTGCCAAAAACCGTACCGTCCTTTTCGTAGGGAAAAGGACCGCCCTTGAGGATCTTTTGGTAGGTTGTTTGGCCTTCACGAGGCAAGTCAGCGACCAACAAGGTGGCCTTGACCTGTACCTCTTGGGGTGTGCGTGCCTGCACCAATAATGTGCATGCCAGCAAAATAAAGCCCATCAGCATGGCGAACCACCACCGACGGGCCACGGCTTGTTGTGCCACCCTCATGAATACACCTTTCAGGAGCATCCGGGTTTACCCGAAAACTCGAAGGCGCTAGTGTGTATCAAATGCGATAAAAATGCAAGCGAATGCTCATAAAACAGGCAAAGACAGTTTGTTCATTTTGACCACATGTGAGTGCACACACCTGTTGAAAACATCAACGCGCCACGTTGGCGTCCGCCACGGTGAGTGCGGTCATGTTCACAATTCGTCGCACCGTGGTGCTGGGCGTCAAAATGTGCACCGGTTTGGCCGCACCCAACAAGACCGGGCCGACGGCGATGTTGCCACCTGCCGCTGTTTTGAGCAGGTTGTAGGCGATGTTGGCCGCATCGATGTTGGGCAGAACCAACAAGTTGGCATCCCCCACCAGCGTGCTGTTGGGCATGATGGCATGACGTGCTGCAGCGTCCAAGGCCACATCGCCGTGCATTTCGCCATCGACCTCTAACCAAGGCGCGTTTTGGCGCAACAAGTCCAGCACATCGCGCATCTTCACAGCGCTGGGCTGGTCCGAAGAGCCGAAATTGGAGTGCGACAGCAGTGCTGCCTTGGGCTGGATGCCAAAACGACGCATTTCTTCAGCGGCCATGATGGTGAATTCGGCCAATTGCTGGGCGGTGGGGTCGTAGTTGACATGGGTGTCCACCATGAATATCTGACGGCCCGGCAGCATCAAGCCGTTCATGCAGGCGAAGGTGTTGACACCTTGGCGCTTGCCAATGACTTGGTTGATGTAGTTCAGGTGCATGGGGTTGGTGCCCCAGGTGCCACAAATCATGCCGTCCACATCGCCTTTGTGCAGCAGCATGGCGCCAATCAGGGACAAACGGCGACGCATTTCGATTTTGGCGATCGACTCGGTAACACCCTTGCGTTCGGTCATGCGGTGGTAGGTTTGCCAAAAATCGCGGTAGCGGTGGTCGTCTTCCACGTTCACGATGTCGTAATCCAGCTCCTCCTTCAGGCGCAGGCCGAATTTTTTGATGCGCTCGGCGATCACGGCCGGGCGGCCAATCAATGTGGGACGTGCGATGCCTTCGTCCACGACGATCTGTGTGGCACGCAGCACGCGTTCTTCTTCGCCCTCGCTGTAGGCAATGCGCTTTTTCAGGGCGCGTTTGGCGGCCGTGAAAATCGGCTTCATCATGGTGCCCGAGGCATACACAAAGCCTTGCAGGCGTTCGCGGTAAGCATCCATGTCGGCAATCGGGCGCGAAGCCACACCGCTCTCCGCTGCGGCTTGGGCCACGGCCGGGGCGATTTTCATCATCAGGCGTGGGTCAAAGGGCTTCGGAATCAGGTACTCGGGGCCAAAGGCCAGCGGCTCGCCCACATAGGCCGCAGCCACCACTTCGCTTTGCTCAGCCTGCGCCAGCTCGGCAATCGCGTGTACCGCCGCAATTTCCATCTCCAGGGTGATGGTGGTCGCGCCGCAATCCAACGCACCTCGGAAGATGTAGGGGAAACACAGAACGTTGTTGACCTGGTTGGGGTAATCGGTGCGGCCCGTGGCCATGATGGCGTCATCGCGCACGGCTTTGACGTCTTCGGGGTTGATCTCGGGGTTGGGGTTGGCCAGCGCAAAAATCAGGGGTTTGGCGGCCATGGACTGGACCATGTCCTGCTTGAGCACGCCGCCGGCCGACAGGCCTAGGAACACATCGGCGCCTGCAATCACCTCGCGCAGCGTGCGCTGATCGGTTTTTTGCACAAACTGGATCTTGTCCTCGTCCATCAACTCGGTGCGGCCTTCGTAGACCACGCCAGCCAGGTCGGTGACCCAGATGTTTTCACGTGGGATGCCCAGTTTGACCAGCAAGCCCAAGCACGCCAGCGCCGCAGCGCCCGCACCCGAGGTGACCAATTTGATCTTTTTGGGGTCTTTGCCCACCACCTTGAGGCCGTTCAAGATGGCTGCACCCACCACGATGGCCGTGCCGTGCTGGTCGTCGTGAAAGACCGGAATCTTCATGCGCTCGCGCAGCTTGCGCTCGATGTAAAAGCAATCGGGTGCCTTGATGTCCTCGAGGTTGATGCCGCCAAAGGTCGGCTCCAGCGAAGCGATGATCTCGACCAACTTATCGGGGTCTTTTTCGTTGATCTCGATGTCGAAGACGTCAATGCCCGAGAACTTCTTGAACAGCACACCCTTGCCTTCCATGACCGGCTTGCTGGCCAGGGGGCCAATGTCACCCAAGCCCAGCACGGCCGTGCCGTTGGTCACCACACCCACCAAGTTGCCACGGCTGGTGTACTTGAAGGCATTGGCTGGGTCTTTGACGATTTCTTCGCAGGGGGCTGCCACGCCGGGCGAGTAGGCCAAGGCCAGATCGTGCTGGTTGACCAGCTGCTTGGTGGCCGCAATGGCCACTTTCCCTGGGGTGGGGAACTGGTGGTATTCCAGGGCGGCTTTGCGCAACTGGGCACGTTTTTCTTCGGCTTGGACCTTGTTGGTCATGGTGGGGCTCCGTTGTAGGGAAGTGCTGTCAGGTGGGCAGGGGTTTGGCCACCTGGGGGTGTTGATGAATGGATGGTTCTGAAGTCAGCCAATGGCCAATATTTTCATTGTAGGCGTGGCAATGAACCACTGGGGGTGAGGTAATGCCCCTCTCAAGTGAGTTGGCTTTTGACTTTTACGCACAAATCGAGTCGTTTCAGCGCAGGTGCTTCCAAGCCTTGTGCTGCAAAGCCTGCGCCACGCTGACCGAGCGTTGCCCTGGGATGATTTGAAAAGACGCACCGGCTTGCAAACGGCCCGTTTGGTCCACCGCCAAATAAAAGCCGCAGCGCCCGCTTTGCACCATGTCTTTGGCGGCCAAGGCATAACCCATGACAGCGTTGAATTTGCCGCAAGGCTCGCGCGGTTGGGTCACGCGCAAAACCACGTCGCCAAAGTCCAGGCGGTCACCCACAAAAAGGTCTTTTTCGAGAATGCCTTGCAGGCTCAGGTTCTCACCCAAGTAACCCGGCGCCAAAGCTTCTTCAAACATGGTTGCGCCCCGAGCTTGGCGCTGCGCCTGCCACCAAAGCAGGTGTTCTGAAGGCAAGGCATACACCGCCTTGCTCAGGCCCCCATGCACCGACAAGTCGGCCTGTTCGTCACCAGCCAGCCCCAAAACCCCGACCTCGATGGGGCACGAGACCGTGGTTTTGCCAATGGCCGACACCAGCTTGCGCCCACCCACCAGGAGGGGGCGAACCTGACCTGTCTGTAGGGAGAGCAGCGTGCCCGAACCAGTGGGCAGCGAACTCGGCTGCATGGGCGCTTCAGCCCCGCATCAGGGCTTCGATCTCGTCGGCCTTGACTGGCACGCCGCGCGTGATCAGCTCACACCCGGTAGCGGTCACGATGGCGTCGTCTTCGATGCGAATGCCGATGTTGTGGAATTGCTCGGGCACGCCCGGAGCTGGGCGCACATACAAGCCCGGCTCGATGGTCAGCACCATGCCCGGCTGCAGGATGCGGCTGGGGCGGTCTTTGATCAACTCGCCGCTCAGCGGGTCCTTGCGTTCGCTGACCTGGCCCACCTGTGAGGGCTCGATATAGCTGCCGCAATCGTGCACATCCATGCCCAGCCAGTGGCCGGTGCGGTGCATGTAGAACTGGAAATAGCTGCGGTTGGCGATCACGTCTTGCGCGTTGCCCACCTTGTTTTTGTCGAGCAAGCCCAAGTCGAGCAGGCCCTGCGCCAGCACGGCCACGGTGGCTTCATGCGGGTCGACAAAGCGGGCACCTGCCTTGGTGGCGGTCACAGCGGCGTCCTGCGAGGCCAGCACCAGGTCGTACAAAGCGCGTTGCGGCCCGGTGAATGTGCCGTTGGCCGGGAAGGTGCGGGTGATGTCGCTGGCGTAGCCGTCCAGCTCGCAACCGGCGTCGATCAGCACCAAGTCACCGTTTTGGATCAAGGCCGTGTCGGCACGGTAGTGGAGCACGCAAGCGTTGGCGCCGCCCGCCACGATGGAGCCATAAGCCGGGTACTGCGAACCGTGTTGGCGGAACTCGTGCAGCAACTCGGCGTCCAGGTGGTATTCACGCACCTCTTGGCCCGCACGCAGCATGGCCGCGCTGCGCTGCATGGCGCGGATGTGGGCGCGGGCGCTGATGGTGCTGGCGCGGCGCATGATGTCTTGCTCGTGTGCATCTTTGACCAGGCGCATCTCGTCGAGCAAGCTGCACA
>JANQXJ010000274.1:0-298 GCA_030729445.1 Limnohabitans sp.
TTTTAATCCAAATCCAGGGTAAAAACAGGGAGGGAGTGAAGCTCAAAAAGACCGCTAAATAAAGCCATAAAAAACGGCTAAAGTCCCATGATACAGGAACTTGATGCACATAGTAGGTGTCGGGATTAAGGCGAATGATGCCCGTCATCTCTTGGGTAAAGAGAAGGGCGAAGGCAATTCCCGTTCCCCACAGAGCCCCTCGAAGCATCATTGGCGCAAGCATTCCGGCCAAAGCCAGGGGAGCCTGAGACGCAGACCAGCCCAGGGCGCGCAGCAGGGCTAAGGCGCGCTGCTGCTC
>JANQXJ010000274.1:308-11505 GCA_030729445.1 Limnohabitans sp.
ACCGCTGACCTCTTGCATGCCATGCAAGCGCTCTCCCAGCTGAGCTATACCCCCTTTGGTACAACGTTCAGCATTGCTGCTTGATCGTTATGCCTCGTTGGTGTCGAGACTTGAATTATAGACAGAAATTTATGCGTTTTTGAGGCGAGCGATAATTTTTTCTCTTTGACTCAATGCAAGCACAGCGTCCAGCGATGGTGTCTGCGCCGTGCCCATCACCAACACCCGCACAGGCATGGCAATTTGCGGCATCTTGAAGCCGGCTTCGGACAAAGTTTCCTTGATCGCAGCTGCGATCGATGCCTTGTCCCACGCGCACACGGCCAACTTGTCAGCCAATACAGCCAAAGCAGGCTTGACCACTTCGGTGACGTGCTGAGCTTTTTCCTCCGCGTTAGGCACCACATCCAAATAAAAGGCTGAGATCCATTGAGCCAAAACCACCAGCGTGTCACAGCGGTCTTTGAACAAGCCACAAATGCTGGACAAGCGCTCGTCGGCCACCACACCCAGTTTGGCCAGGAAGGGCTGCACCTGCTGAGCCAATGAACCATCGTCCATGGCCTTGAGGTGCTGGGCATTGACCCACTTGAGCTTGGCTTCGTCAAACTGCGCGGCACTGCGACCCAGATGGTCTAAGTTGAACCATTCCAGGAATTGCGCACGGCTGAAAATTTCATCGTCGCCGTGGCTCCAGCCCAGACGGGCCAAGTAATTGACCATGGCGTCTGGCAAATAGCCTTCATCTCGGTACGCCGTCACAGCCTTGGCACCGTTGCGCTTGCTCATCTTCTCGCCCTGCTCGTTCAGCACGGTGGGCAAATGGGCGTAGACCGGAGGCTCTTTGCCCAAGGCCTTGAAAATGTTGATCTGGCGCGGTGTGTTGTTCACATGGTCGTCGCCACGGATCACATGCGTGATCTGCATGTCGATGTCGTCCACCACCACGCAGAAGTTGTAGGTGGGCGTGCCGTCGGGCCGGGCGATCACCAGGTCATCCAACTCGTCGTTACTGATCTCGATGCGGCCTTTGACCTTGTCGTCCCACGCCACCACGCCGCCGATTGGGTTCTTGAAGCGCAGCACGGGCTTCACACCTTCGGGGATCGCTGGCAGGGTTTTGCCTTCTGCCGGACGCCAGGTGCCGTTGTAACGGGGTTTTTCTTTGTTGGCCATCTGGCGCTCGCGCAAAGCGTCAAGCTCTTCCATGCTCATGTAGCAAGGGTAAACATGGCCAGCTGCAATCAAGTCGGCCAGCACCGCCTTGTAGCGGTCCATGCGTTGCATTTGATAGAAAGGGCCTTCGTCGTGGTTCAGTTCCAACCAAGCCATGCCTTCAATGATCACGTCCACTGACGCTTGTGTGGAGCGGTCCAGGTCGGTGTCTTCGATGCGCAAGATGAAGTCGCCACCCGTGGCGCGGGCAAAGGCCCAAGGGTACAAGGCCGAGCGGATGTTGCCCAGGTGAATGAAACCCGTGGGCGATGGGGCAAAACGGGTGCGGGTGCGTGAGGGTGTCGTCATATCAGAGGGTATCGAGACCACGGGAGAGGTCTTTTTGGATGTCTTGTGGGTATTCCAGGCCAACGGCCACACGGATCAGGCCCTGGCCAATGCCCGCAGCCTGTCGCTGGGCTTCGGTCAAACGGCCGTGTGAGGTGCTGGCCGGGTGGGCCACCAGGGTTTTGGTGTCCCCCAAATTGGTGGACAAAGACAGCATTTGCATCGAATCGAGCACATGGAAGGCGCGTGCGCGGGATTGTTCTGGGCCATCGGCTTTCACCTCAAACGACAACACCGCGCCGCCCAGACCGGACATCTGGCGCATGGCCAGGTCGTGCTGCGGGTGGCTGGCGAGGCCTGGATAGTGAACGCGTGCCACCGAGGGGTGCTTTTCCAGCCATTCGGCCAGAATTTGGGCGCGGGCGGTTTGTGCACGCATGCGCAGGTCCAGGGTTTCCAGACCTTTGAGCACCACCCAAGCATTGAAGGGGGCCAATGTCATGCCGCCGCTTTTGAGTACGGGCAAGAATTTCTCGGTGATCATCTGCTGAGAAGCACACAAGGCACCCGCCATCACACGGCCCTGGCCATCGAGGTATTTGGTGCCCGAATGCATGATGATGTCAGCCCCCATGGCCACAGGGCGTTGCAGGGCGGGCGTGGCAAAGCAGTTGTCCAAGGCCAACAATGCGCCCGCGTTGTGCGCCATGTCGGCCAGGGCCTGGATGTCGCACACCTCGGTCAGCGGGTTGGTGGGTGTTTCGGCAAACAACAGCCGGGTGTTGGGGCGGATGGCGGCTTGCCATTCTTTCAAGTCGGTCTGCGAGACAAAGCTGGACTCCACGCCGAATTTGGCCAGGTCCGAACCGATCAACTTGATGGTCGAGCCAAACATGGAGCGCGAGCACAACACATGGTCGCCCGCTTTGAGCAGCCCCAAACACATCATCAAGATAGACGACATGCCCGAAGCTGTGCCCATGGCCGCTTCCGTGCCTTCGAGTGCGGCCAAACGCATTTCCATGCTGGCCACCGTGGGGTTGCCGTAGCGGCCGTAGGTGTAGCCTTCTTCGTCGCCCGCAAATCGGGCAGCGGCTGCAGCAGCTGTGGGCTGCACATAGCCACTGGTCAGGTACAGGGCTTCGGAGTTTTCGCCAAATTGGCTGCGCTCGACTGCAGCACGCACGGCCAAAGTTTCGATGTGCAGGTCGTCAAATTTTGAGTGGTCTGTCATGGCTGTTTTTCAGACGCTGGCATTGGGCAAGGCCAGGCGGGAATTGTCGTCATCGCCCTCCTCCACCTGGAGTCGGGTTTCGTTCAATCGCGTGATGTCATCGATGGAAATGTCGCCGGTCACGTACACCCCATCAAAGCAGGAGGCATCAAAGTCGGACAGCGCACCTGCGGCGTTCACACGCGCTTGAGCGACAGCGGTTTTCATGGCATCCACATCTTGGTAAATCAGCGCATCACAGCCGATGATTTCGCGGATTTCTTCGATGCTGCGGCCGTGCGCCACCAACTCTTCCTTGGTGGGCATGTCGATGCCGTACACGTTGGGGTAACGCACAGGCGGTGCGGCGCTGGCCATGTAGACCTTGCGGGCCCCGGCGTCTCGCGCCATTTGTACGATCTCACGGCTGGTGGTGCCACGCACGATGGAGTCGTCCACCAACAACACATTGCGTCCCTTGAACTCGCTCACGATGGTGTTGAGTTTTTGTCGCACCGATTTTTTGCGCACCGCCTGGCCCGGCATGATGAAGGTGCGGCCCACATAACGGTTTTTCACAAAACCTTCGCGGTAGGGAATACCCAGCAAATGGGCCAATTGCGTAGCGCTGGGGCGACTGGACTCGGGGATGGGGATCACCACGTCGATGTCGTTGGGAGGCACCGTGGAAATGACACGTTTGGCCAGGGTTTCACCCAAATTCAATCGGGCCTGATACACCGAAATGCCGTCCATGGTGGAGTCGGGGCGGGCCAAATAAACATATTCAAAAATACAGGGGCTGAGCTGGGCTTTGTCGCTGCACGCCTGGCTGTGCATCTGTCCATCGAGGTCCACAAAAATGGCCTCACCCGGCGCCACATCGCGTTCAAACTGGTGCCCTGTGCCGTCGAGTGCCACCGATTCGCTGGCCAACATGATGGTGCCGTCGTCGCTGCGACCTAGACACAAGGGGCGAATGCCATGCGGGTCACGAAAGGCCACCAAGCCATGGCCTGCGATCAAGGCGATCACGGCATAAGACCCCTTGATACGGCGGTTCACACCCCGCACCGCCTCGAAGACGTCCATGGGCTTGAGGGGCAAGCCACGGGTGGTTTTTTCCAGCTCGTGGGCCAGCACATTCAGCAAGACTTCCGAGTCGCTCTCGGTGTTGATGTGGCGGTGGTCATTGGAAAACAACTCGGCCTTGAGTGCATGCGCATTGGTCAAGTTGCCGTTGTGCACCAACACCAAACCAAAGGGGGCATTGACATAAAAGGGCTGAGCTTCTTCTTCGCTGAAGGCATTGCCCGCCGTGGGATAACGCACCTGGCCCAAGCCGCAATTGCCGGGCAAGCTGCGCATGTTGCGGGTGCGGAACACATCACGCACCATGCCCTTGGCCTTGTGCATGAAAAACTTGCGGTCCAGTTGAGTGACGATGCCCGCAGCGTCCTGACCCCGGTGCTGCAAGAGCAGCAAGGCGTCGTAAATCAATTGATTGACCGGTGCGCTGCTGACAACGCCGACAATTCCACACATACTTTTATCCGTTCAAAAAATCGAGGCGCCAGAAAATGCTCAAGGCAAAAAATCCACAAGGGCTTGGGGCAACAAGGGCTTGAGGCCGTTGAGCGTCAGATCCAGCCAGGCCGGACCCACAGCCCGGCGCCACCAATCCTCTTGCGACAGCCCCAACAGTTGCAAGACCACCGTCAAGGCCAACAAGAGCAACACGCCACGCGCTAAACCAAAGATGCCACCGAGTGCACGGTCGGCGGGACGCAAACCCACGGTCTCCACCAGCTTTTTGACCAGCCAGGACAACAGTCCAGCTGCAAACAAGGCTGCAACAAAGACCAAGGCAAAAGCCACCGCGTATTGCACCTGTGCAGCCGCTTCTTTGAGGAAGGGCAAATAGGCAACGGCATCGGCGGCGAACCACTGCGCCAAGATGAAGGCCGCCAGCCAACCCGCCAGCGACAAGACTTCATAAACCAAGCCGCGCCACAACCCCACCAACATGGAGGCCAGCAACACCGCCAACAAAATCCAGTCGGTCAGGGCAAGGGCCACGTCAAATCCTCAACACGGCCGCTGGTAAATCGAGTTTACGGACCTTGGCAGCGGCTTTATCGGCGTCTTCGCGGCTGCTGAATGGACCCACCCGAACCCGCGTGGTGGCTTTACCGTCTTTACCATCCACCGACTGGGTGAACGTGCTCAACCCAGCCTGCTCCAATTTGCGGCGCACTTCGCGCACCTTGGCAGGGTCACTGAAGGCGCCGACCTGAACCACATGCCGCTCACCTTTGGCTGCGAGCGGTTTGCCATCGAGCAAAGCACGGGCTTTGTTGCCATCGTCTTTGGGCTTGGCCACGGGTTCTGGTTTGTCGGTTTTAGGTACAGCGGGTTTGACTTCGGCCTTCACCACAGGTGGCTTGGACGCCGCTTCTTTGGGCTTGACAGCGGTGACCACCTCTTCTTTCGCATCCAAGCCCTCTTGCACGGGCAACGGCTTGGCCTCGGGCAACAAGGGTTTGGCAGGCATGCTCTCCGCGGATGGGGCCTGGGTCACTGTCAAAGGTGCACTGGTGGGACGGTCCGGGATCAGGATCGGGGTGTCCACCGCCACTGGGCGAGGTTGCGTGTCAAACAGCAACGGAAAGCCGACCACCGCCAGCAACACGAGCACCACGGCTCCCATCAGGCGGTGTCGGGCGCGTCGGCGCACCAGTTCGATGCTCTCGCCCGATCCGGGCGCGACCGTTTCGGCCGCGGCGGGAGACGTGGCCACTTGACCCGGAAAACGGAACTTGAAAAACGCCATGGCAGGTGCTCAGGGGCTGAGGTGTTTGGCTTGCAGACGCGGGATGCCGTCTTTCAAAACACCGCCCACGGTATAGAAGGAGCCAAAGACGACGATTCTATCAGCCGGGTCTGCCGCATCGATGGCCGCTTGCAGGGCCAGCATGGGGTCGGCATGCACGCTCGATGCGGTGTCGGTGCGGGTGTTTTGCACTTGCCAGGCCTGTTGCAAATCGACCGCTTTGGCAGCCCGGGGCAAGGGCAAATCGGTGAAATACCACTTGTCCACCATCGGGTTGACCTTTTGCAGCATGGGCAAGAGGTCCTTGTCGGCCATGACCCCCAGCACCGCGTGGGTGGTGGGGTAAAAGCCCATGGCGTCCAGGTTGGCCGCCAGCGCCGCCACCGAATGCGGGTTGTGCGCCACGTCCATCACCAAAACCGGCTGGCCCGGCACGATCTGGAAGCGCCCGGGCAGCTCCACCATGGCCAGACCGTTGCGCACCGCCTGGGCCGTGACGGGGATGCGTTGGCGCAGGGCATCGAGCGCCGCCAGCACACCCGAGGCGTTGATCAGCTGGTTCGCTCCACGCAAAGCCGGATAGGCCATACCACTGTAGCGGCGATCGCGCCCCGCCCAAGCCCACTGCTGCTTGTCGCCGGAAAAATTGAAATCCCGGCCAAAGAGCCACAGGTCGGCGCCGACGGCTGCGGCATGGTCGATCACACTTTGCGGCGGCACCGGGTCGCTCACGATCACCGGTCGTGCGGCCCGCATGATGCCCGCCTTCTCAAAACCAATGCTCTCGCGGTCTTTGCCCAAAATGGCCGTGTGGTCGATGTCGATGCTGGTGATCACGGCGCAATCTGCGTCAATGATGTTCACCGCGTCCAAGCGGCCGCCCATACCGACCTCCAAAATCGCCACATCCAAGTTGGCGCGGGCCATCAGGTGCAAGATCGCCAGCGTGCTGAACTCGAAATAGGTCAGGCTGACATCGCCCCGCACCGCTTCTACAGCAGCAAAAGCCACGGCAAACGCTTCGGCCGAAGCCGATTCGCCGTGCAGGCGGCAGCGCTCTTCAAAATGCACCAGGTGCGGCGAGGTGTAAACGCCCGTGCGGTAACCGGCTTGCAGCAAAACCGCTTCGAGCATGGCGCAAGTTGAGCCCTTGCCGTTGGTGCCCGCCACCGTGATGACTGGGCAGTCAAAACGCAAGTCCATGCGGTCGGCCACGGTTTTCACGCGGTCCAGCCCCATGTCAATGGCCACGGGGTGTAACTGCTCGCACCAGTCGAGCCATTCCTGTAGAGTCTTCATAGGCGGCGATTGTCGCCCAGTCTTGTCACTTTCCATTTGATCAAATCCCCATGGACCCCATTGTTTACGGCATTCCCAACTGCGACACCGTCAAAAAAGCCCGCACCTGGCTCACCGACCACGACTTGAACGCGGCATTCCACGATTTCAAAAAACAAGGCGTGCCCGAGGCACAGCTGGACACCTGGCTGAGCGCGGTGGGCTGGGAAACCCTGCTCAACCGCAAAGGCACCACCTGGCGCAAGCTGGACGCTGCCGTGCAAGCGGGCGTGACGGACAGCGCCAGCGCCAGACAAGTCATGTTGGCGCACGCCAGCACCATCAAACGGCCGGTCATCGCCTGGCCCTCAGGCCAAGTGACCGTGGGCTTTGCGCCTGAGCAGTGGCCTGCCTGATCCCTCAAAGGGTCTGTGCATTGCGCTGCTGTTACCCAACTTTACAAGCCGCTCACCGCTTTTTAACCCGCCGCTGCCTACACTGTGCTCACCTTCAACAACCTGGGTATTGGCCATGAAACAGCTCGTCATCTCTTGCACCCTGGTGGGCTTGGCCGCCTGGGCTCCTGCTTGGGCCACGGCGCAGGAGGTCGGCCAAGTGCTCTCGCGCAGCGCGGTCATGCAACAAGTGGCCGTACCACGCCAGACCTGCACAGCCTCCCCTGCAGTAGTGCATTCTTCTTCCGGGGCCGGGGCCTTGATGGGGGCCATTGCCGGCGGGGCCATGGGCAACGCGGTGGGCGACGGCTCAGGCCGGGCTTTGGCCACCATGATCGGCATCGTGGGTGGTGCCATGGTGGGTGACCGCATCGAGGGATCTGGCCAGACCAGCCTACAAAATCACACCACCTGCACCACCCAGACGGTTTATGAAAACAGGCTGGTGGGCTACGACGTGGTCTATGAATACGCAGGCAAACAGTACAGCGTACAACTGCCTCAAGACCCGGGCCCCACCATTGCACTGAACATCTCGCCTGTGGGTCAAGCCCTGCACAGCGCCCCACCACCCCCGGTGCAACACAGCAACGTCATCCACACGCCTGCGCAAGTGGTTTACGTGCCCGCACCGGTTTACCGAACACGCCCACCCGTATACACACACATTGACCTGAACTGGAGCTACCCACGGCCGGTGGAGCATCGCACGGTGATTCGGCACCCCGGTCACCGGCACCCCTCGGAGCGAGCACATGGCCCTCGCTACAAAGTTCGCGAGGACAGGCAACACTGGCGCTGATGACAACAATGGCATACCGAACAAGGGATCGGGTGACCTAAAATAAAGGGTTTGAAACACGGGCGCGGCCGATGGCCGCGCTTTTTTGCGAGCCTGACCAGACCCGCCCACCCTTGCCAGCATCAGCCATGACCACCCAAACCATCGACGGCGTCTCCGTCAACACCCAAGCCAATGTTTACTTTGACGGCAAATGCGTCAGCCACGGCCTGACCCTGCCCGACGGCACCAAGCTGTCCGTCGGCGTGGTTTTGCCCGCCACCCTGACCTTCAACACCGGCGCCGCAGAAATCATGGAGTGCGTGGGCGGCTATTGCGAATACAAGCTTGACGGCAGCAACGAATGGATCAAATCCAGCGCAGGCGAAGAGTTCAGTGTCCCCGCCAACTCGAAGTTCGAAATTCGTGTGACCGAGCCCTACCACTACATCTGCCACTACGCCTGAGTCAAAGGCTGAACGGAACCACATGAGCACCATTTTGCAAAACCTGCCCAAAGGGCAAAAAGTCGGCATCGCCTTTTCGGGCGGCCTGGACACCTCTGCCGCACTGCTGTGGATGAAGCAAAAGGGCGCCCTGCCCTACGCCTACACCGCCAACCTGGGCCAGCCTGACGAGTCGGACTACAACGAAATTCCCCGCAAAGCGATGGAATACGGCGCCGAAAAAGCCCGCTTGGTCGACTGCCGCACCCAGCTCGCCCACGAAGGCATTGCCGCCATCCAGTGCGGCGCCTTCCACATTTCCACCGGCGGCATCACCTACTTCAACACCACCCCACTGGGCCGCGCCGTGACCGGCACCATGCTGGTGGCCGCCATGAAGGAAGACGACGTCAACATCTGGGGCGACGGCAGCACCTTCAAGGGCAACGACATCGAGCGCTTTTACCGCTACGGTTTACTGACCAACCCGAGCCTGAAGATCTACAAGCCTTGGCTCGACCAGTTGTTCATCGACGAGCTGGGTGGCCGTGCCGAAATGAGCGCCTTCATGACCGCCAACGGTTTTGGCTACAAGATGAGCGCCGAAAAGGCGTATTCGACCGACAGCAACATGCTGGGCGCGACCCACGAAGCCAAAGACTTGGAAAGCCTGCAAAGCGGCATGAAGATCGTCAACCCCATCATGGGCGTGGCGTTCTGGAAGCCCGAAGTCGAGGTCAAGGCCGAAGAAGTGAGCGTGCGCTTTGAAGAAGGCATGCCCGTGGCCCTGAATGGGGTGGAATACGCCGACCCGGTCGAGCTGTTCCTGAAGGCCAACGAAATCGGCGGCCGCCACGGCCTGGGCATGAGCGACCAGATCGAAAACCGCATCATTGAAGCCAAGAGCCGAGGCATCTACGAAGCCCCCGGCATGGCGCTGCTGCACATCGCCTACGAGCGATTGGTCACCGGCATCCACAACGAAGACACCATCGAGCAGTACCGCATCAACGGCCTGCGCCTGGGCCGTCTGTTGTACCAAGGCCGCTGGTTTGACCCACAGTCCATCATGCTGCGCGAAACCGCTCAGCGCTGGGTGGCCCGCGCCGTGACCGGCACCGTGACGCTGGAGTTGCGCCGTGGCAACGACTACAGCATCCTGAACACCGAGTCGGCCAACCTGACCTATGCCCCAGAGCGTCTGTCGATGGAAAAAGTGGAAGACGCGCCGTTCAGCCCGCTGGACCGCATTGGTCAGTTGACCATGCGCAACCTCGACATCGTCGACACCCGCGCCAAGCTGGGCATCTATGCGCACGCTGGCTTGTTGTCGGTAGGCGAAGGTCCGCACATCTACAAGTTGGACGGCAGCGGCAAGAAGTGATTTCTGTCACTTCAAATGGAAAACGGCCTTCGGGCCGTTTTTTATTGTCTTGTCTAGCTTTGTGGGTGTGTTCCGCCTTGGCTCGGGTGCCTGCCGGATCGCCTCATAACTCGCTTCGCTCGCCAAATCGGCGAGTCCGGCAGGCACCCGAGCCAAGGCTGCGTCCTGTCACAAACAGGGAAAGTCTTTGAACCACCAGCAACGCAGCCCTGGGTATTGGCCTGAGCGGATCGGCCGATTTGGCGAGCGAAGCGAGTGATGAGGCCGACCGCTCAGGCCAATACCCAGGGCAGAACAAAACCACGAACCCATAACTTCAAATCACAACCGGCTCAGGCTCCAGCCGTATCCCAAACCGCTCGTACACACTGGTCTGAATGGCTTTGGCCAGTGTCATCACCTCGCCCCCCGTGCAAGGGTTCTCGCGTCCACCCCGGTTGACCAGCACAAGCGCCTGCTTTTCATAGACGCCTGCGTGCCCCACGGTCTTTCCTTTCCAGCCGCATGCGTCGATCAGCCAGCCAGCCGCCAGTTTGATGGTGCCATCGGGCATGGGGTAATGCACCACCTTGGGTTCGCGGGCAATGATGTCGGCGCATTGGTCTGCCGACACAGTGGGGTTCTTGAAAAAGCTGCCCGCGTTGCCGATCACCTGTGGATCGGGCAATTTGGCGCGGCGGATCGCCACGACCCAATCAAAAATCTGCCGGGCATCGGGACTGTGAATGCCCGTCTCGGCCATCTTGCGCTCCAAATCAAGATAGCCCAGCTCGGGCTTCCAGCGCTTGGGCAGCGCAAAACGCACCCGCAAAATCACCGCACGGCCTGCCAGGCCCAAGCCATCGGGTCCGCCCGATGCGTGTTTGAACACCGAGTCGCGGTAGCTGAAGCCGCACTGCGCGGCGTTCAGGCTGAACAACTCGCCCGTGAACATGTCCATGGCGTCCAGCGAATCGAAGCGGTCTTGCAACTCCACACCATAGGCACCAATGGTTTGCACGGGCGATGCGCCCACGGTGCCAGGGATCAGGGCCATGTTTTCCAGAGCCGGGTAACCGTTGTCCAGGGTCCAGGCCACCAGTGCGTGCCAGTCCACGCCTGCGCCTGCCTCAATCAGCCAGTGTTTGTCGGTCTCACCCACCAGACCCATGCCTGGCACCTCCATCTTGAGCACCAGCGCCTTGACGTCTCCCGTCAAAACAATGTTGCTGCCGCCGCCCAGCACCTGCCTGGGTGAGCTGGCCAGTTGCGGGTCGGCCAGCACGGCCAACAAGTCGGCTTCGGAGCGCACCCGCACCAATGCA
>JANQXJ010000275.1 GCA_030729445.1 Limnohabitans sp.
TTGATGTGGGACAACCGCATCCTGTACCTGTTCACGCAAAACACCTTCAGCGTGATGAACAACGATGTGCTCATATCGATACCCTTGTTTTTATTCATGGGCTACATCATCGAGCGGGCCAATATCCTGGACAAATTGTTCCTGAGTTTGCAAGTTGGCCTGCGCTTTTTGCCCGGTTCCATGGCTGTCGCTGCCTTGGTCACTTGTGCGCTGTTCGCTACGGCCACTGGCATTGTGGGCGCGGTGGTGACCTTGATGGGCCTGATCGCCTTGCCGCCCATGCTCAAAGCTGGTTATGACCAAAAACTTGCTTCGGGCGTGATCACGGCCGGCGGCACATTGGGCATCTTGATTCCCCCCTCCATCTTGCTCATCGTGTACGCGGCCACGGCCAGCGTGTCGGTGGTCAAGTTGTATGCCGCGGCCATCATTCCCGGCTTTACGCTCGCCATGCTGTATGTGATTTACATCATTGTGCGTGCCACCTTGAACCCTTCTTTGTGCCCCAAGCCCAAAGACGTGGAGCAGTACACCGTGTGGGAGAGCATTGTGCTGGTCTTCAAGGCGTTTGTGCCCTTGGCAGCGTTGATCATGGCGGTGCTCGGCTCCATCTTGTTTGGCCTGGCCACCCCCAGTGAAGCGGCTGCCATGGGCGCTTTGGGCGGCATCATTTTGGCCGTGGTCTACCGCGCCTTCACTTGGCAGCGTCTGCGCGAGTCGGTCTACCTCACTGCCCGCACTTCAGCCATGGTGTGTTTCCTGTTTGTGGGTGCGGCCACGTTTGCCTCGGTGTTCTCTTACCTTGGCGGTGAGCATGTGGTCAAAGACTTCATGCTGGCCTTGAACCTCTCGCCCGTGCAGTTCTTGTTGCTGTCACAGTTTCTGATTTTCATCTTGGGCTGGCCTTTGGAGTGGAGCGAGATCATCATCATCTTCGTGCCCATCTTCCTGCCTTTGCTGCCTTTGTATGGCATTGACCCGATCCTGTTCGGCATCCTGATTGCCATCAATTTGCAGACGTCGTTCCTGACGCCGCCGATGGCGATGTCGGCCTATTACCTGAAAGGGGTTGCACCCAAAAATCTGCAGCTGGTCACCATCTTCAAAGGCTGCATGCCTTTTGTCGGGATGGTTTTGTTCACGCTGGCCATGACCTATGTCTACCCGGCCATGGTGACCTATTTGCCAGACCATTTCTTCAACCAAGCGGTTGAGATGGAGCGTGACCCCAACGATGAGTCGGTGGTCAACCCTGACTTCTTCAAGCAGCAGTGATGACAGACGCTTTGAAAACCGTATCGGAATTGACGGCTCTGCAAATCCGCGAGCACTTGCTCAGTGGCCAGGAGACGGTGGAGGAGTTCACCGCCAAATTGGGTCGGTTTGCGGATGCGGCCGATGAGAAGATCCACGCATTCGCCCACCGTGATGAACGTGTGGTGGCGCTGCAGGCCGACAACCTGCAACGCGACCGTGCGGCTGGCCATTTGCCGGGCCCTTTGTACGGCATTCCGGTGGCGGTCAAGGACATCATTGACACCATGGACTTTCCCACCGAATACGGCAGCCCCATTCACAAGGGCCGCTACTCGGTGGGGGATGCCACCGTGGTGTCGCGGTTGCGTGCAGCGGGTGCTGTGATTTTCGGTAAAACCGTCAGCACGGAATTTGCAACCACCCAAGCGGGCCCGACCTGCAACCCACACAACACGGCGCACACCCCTGGCGGCTCCTCCAGCGGCTCGGCCGCTGCAGTGGCCGCAGGCATGGTGCCCGTGGCACTGGGCACCCAAACCAACGGCTCAGTGATTCGTCCGGCCTCGTATTGCGGGGTCTATGCGTTCAAGCCCTCACGCGGGCTCGTGCCGCGCACTGGGGTGCTTGACCAGTCGCCTTCGCTGGACGAAGTGGGCGTGTTTGCCCGCAACTTGGAAGACATCGCCTGGGTGGCTGAAATCTTGACGGGCGACGACGGCCACGACACCGCCACCGCACGCCAGGCACCACGCCGTTTGTACGATGTAGCGGTTTCCGAGCCACCGTTGCCGCCCAAGTTTTGCTTTGTCAAGACGCCTTGGTGGGACCAAGTGGACCCCGAAGCCCGCGAGGCCTACGAGGCTTTTGTGGACCATTTGGGCGACTGCGTCACGCATGCAACCTTGCCCGATATCGTGCGCAATGTCGCGCCTTGGTTGGCAACCCTCAACGAGTCAGAACTTGCATTTTGTCTGCAAAAAGAATGGCTCCACCATCGCGATCAGTTGAGCGATCCACTGCAAGCACGCATCGAAAAAGCCATGACCATTCCGGTCACCGATTACCTGGTGGCCAAAGATCGCCAGTTCCATGTCATGAATGCTTTCGAAGAGTATTTCGCCACTTATGACGCCATTTTGTGTCCAGCCGCCTTGGGCACAGCTCCGGTAGGGCTGGAGTCAACGGGCAACCCGATCATGCAAACCACCTGGAGCTTTGCCGGTCTGCCCAGTCTCAATTTGCCGCTGATGAACCTGTCCAATGGCTTGCCCTTGGGTGTACAGGCCGTTGGTGCTCATCAAAACGATGCCCGCTTGCTGCGCTCTGCGCGTTGGCTGGTGTCTGAATTTGTCAAAAGGAATCAGACATGAAATCGCTTGAACGTTTCACCGGCTTCGTGGGCTTGGCCTTGATGGCGGCTTTCCTGCTGCCCTATATTTTCAAACTCCCCCAACTGGACATCACCCTCATCTTGTTGGGCGGACTGGGCTTGGCCGTGTTTGATTATTTTTCATCCGGCAAGGACGACAAGACCGAATGATCTTGGAAGCCTCAAAAGGCTTGAGCTTGTGATGATGAATGGGAATAACGCAGACCCATCCGCTCTCAAAAGAGGTGCGTTGAATTCATCAAAGCCAAGGCTGACCCTCTCCCGTCCTGCCCTGACCCAGTCGGTTGGGGTGGTCAATGAACTGGGTGTGTCTGGATGGGCTGAGATCCCGGCTGAGCGGGCACTCACCCTTTACCTCGACAAAAAGGAGCTCGTCACTTTGATGACCTTGGGCGCGGAACCCGAGTTGCTGGTGTTGGGCTTCTTGCGCAACCAGCGCCTGATCCAATCCGTGGACCAAATCGAATCCATCACGGTGGATTGGACGATTGGTGAAGGCGAAGTGGGCGAGCCCGGTGTGGCCGCTGTCAAAACCCGCGCCAACGCCCATGTGGTCATTGAGCGCAGTGCCGAGCGTGTGGTGACCACGGGCTGCGGCCAGGGCAGCGTATTCGGTGATTTGATGGCGCACATCGACGAGATCGTGTTGCCACCCGCGCAAATTACCCAAAGCCAGCTCTATGGTTTGGTCAACGCCATCCGCTTGCAAGAAACCACCTATAAGTCATCCGGCTCGGTGCATGGTTGTGCCTTGTTTCAGGGGGGGGAAATGCTCAAGTTCGTCGAAGACGTGGGGCGACACAACGCGGTGGACACCATCGCGGGTTGGATGTGGATGCACGACGTGAGCGCTCAAGACAAGGTGTTCTACACCACCGGTCGCTTGACCAGCGAGATGGTCATCAAATCGGCCCAGATGGGCGTGCCCGTGGTGGTGTCGCGCAGCGGCATCACACAAATGGGCCTCGATGTCGCCAAACGCTTGGGCTTGTGCGCCATCGGCCGAGCGACCAACAAGCGTTTTTTGTGTTTCAGTGCCCCAGAGCGCCTGGTCTGGCAACCCGAGTTGTTGACACCACCCGGCTGAGCGCAAGCGTCGGCTTGCCGGGTCGTGTGCGGCCGATCAGGCGTTGATGAACTTGGGTGCGCGTTTGTTCAAAAACGCGTCCATGCCTTCTTTTTGATCGGCGGTGGCAAACAAGCCGTGGAACAAACGGCGCTCGAACATCACACCGTCGCTCAGCCCGCTTTCAAAGGCGCGGTTCACGCTTTCCTTTGCAGCCATCGTGGCCAATTGACCATAGCCACAAATCATCAGGGCTGCGCCCAATGTTTCTTCCATCAACTTGTCCAGCGGCACCACGCGGCTGACCAAACCACCGCGCTCAGCCTCGGCGGCGTCCATCATGCGGCCAGTCAGCACCAAGTCCATGGCTTTGGACTTGCCCATGGCACGCGGCAAGCGCTGCGTGCCGCCAGCGCCAGGGATGATGCCGATCTTGATTTCGGGTTGACCAAATTTGGCGTTCTCTGCGGCAATGATGAAGTCGCACATCATGGCCAGCTCGCAGCCACCCCCCAGCGCAAAGCCGCTGACGGCCGCGATCACGGGTTTGCGGATGCTGCGGATGGTTTCCCAGTTGCGCGTGATGAAGTCGTTTTTGTAGACATCATGGAAGTTGAACTTGGCCATGGCCGAGATGTCGGCACCCGCTGCAAAAGCCTTTTCGCTGCCCGTGATGACGATGCAGCCAATGGCTTCGTCGGCGTCAAAAGCCTTGAGCGCCAAGCCCAGCTCGTCCATCAAAGCGCCGTTCAGGGCGTTCAGCGCTTTGGGGCGGTTGAGGGTGATGATGCCAACTTGGCCGGCTTCGGTGCGGACGTCGATGTTTTCGTAGCTCAAGGGTTTCTCCAGCAGTGGGTCAAATCAAAGGGTGACTATAACCACGCCAACTGAGCTGAGGCTGTCGCTCTGGCGCTGGTCCTGGCAGGGGTCAATACGGGGCAAAACACTAGGGAAAACATTCACCAACCGCTCGGTCGGTTAATGGTACAGTGCTGCATTCAGGAGACCCCAAATGACCGAATCGACCGCAACGGTGCTGTACGAAGCGCGAGGCGCCGTGGCGCTGATCACCCTCAACCGCCCACAAGCCCTCAACAGCTTCACCCGCGCCATGCACCACGATCTGTGGGCTGCGCTCGATCTGGCCGAGGCCAATCCGGCCATCCGTGCCGCCGTCATCACGGGCGCTGGCCGAGGCTTTTGTGCCGGGGCCGATCTGTCAGATTTTGATTTCACCCCCGGCCCCAACCAGGTCGAACGTGCCGACCCCGGCCCCATCATTGACCAGGCATTCAACCCCAGCACGCGCCGTTTGCAGTCGCTGCGCATGCCCACCATTGCCGCTGTCAATGGCGTGGCCGCAGGCGCGGGCGCGTCCATGGTCATGGCCTGTGACATCGCGATTGCCGCGCCGGGCGCCAGCTTCATTCAGGCGTTCAGCAAAATTGGTTTGATCCCCGACGCCGGTGGCAGTTGGCTGCTGGTCGAGCGTCTGGGTCTGGCGCGTGCCATGGCCTTGGCCATGACGGGCGACAAGCTGTCTGCCCAACAGGCCAAGGACTGGGGCATGATTTGGGACGTGGCCGAAGACCCGCTGGCCAGCGCTTTGGCCCTGGCCGAGCGACTGGCCACCATGCCGACCAAAGCCTTGGTGGCCACACGCGCCTTGTTGCAGTCGGCTACCACACGCACGCTGTCGCAGCACCTGGACGAAGAGCGCGACACCCAATCGGCCCTGGGCCGCACGCACGATTATTTCGAAGGCGTTCAAGCCTTTCTCGAAAAACGCAGCCCCCAATTCAAAGGCGAATGATGAGCGACCCCCAAGCACTGGCCCGGTTGGTGGGCGAGACCATGTTCGCCGTCGACGTGGCATCCAAAGACACCATGGGCATGGAACTGCTCGCTTGCGAGCCCGGTCGCGCCCTGATGCGCATGACGGTGAAAGCCCTGCACCTGAACGGTCACCAAATTTGCCACGGCGGCTTCATCTTCACGCTGGCCGATTCGACCTTTGCTTTTGCCTGCAACAGCTACAACAAGAACGCGGTGGCCGCGGGTTGCAGCATCGAGTTTTTGAAGCCCGGTAAGTTGGGTGATGTGTTGACCTGCGAAGGCATCGAGCAGACCCTGAGCGGACGCCATGGCATCTACGACATGAAAGTCACCAACCAGAACGGCGAAGTCATCGCCATGTTCCGCGGCAAGAGTGCACAAATTGCGGGCACCGTGGTGCCGGAATAAATCAATGAATGGGGGGGCAGGTCTTCAGCCCTGCCCCCCGCTGATCAAGTGGAGTTTTGAATGAGCCAAAAAGCCTTCCCCCTGGAGCCGATTGAAAAGGCCAGCATCGACGAAATGCGCAGCTTGCAGCTCAAGCGCTTGCAGCAAACCCTGCAGCACGCCTATGCCAACTCGCCCGTGTACCGCGCCAAGTTCGATGCGGCAGGCGTGCACCCGAGCGACTGCAAAACCTTGGCCGACATCGCCAAGTTCCCGTTCACCACCAAATCCGACCTGCGCGACAGCTACCCCTTTGGCATGTTTGCGGTGCCGCGCGAAAACTGCGTCCGCATCCACGCCTCAAGTGGCACCACGGGCAAACCCACCGTGGTGGGCTACACCCTCAAAGACATCGACACCTGGTCCACCGTGGTGGCCCGCAGCATCCGCGCAGGCGGCGCCAAGCCGGGTGACATGGTGCACATCAGCTACGGCTATGGGCTCTTCACCGGCGGGATGGGTGCGCACTACGGCGCCGAAAAACTGGGCCTGACGGTGGTGCCGTTTGGTGGTGGTCAGACCGAGCGCCAGGTGCAACTGATTCAGGATTTCAAGTCCAACATCATCATGGTCACGCCCAGCTACATGCTGGCCATTGCCGATGAATTTGAGCGCCAAGGCATTGACCCCAAGAGCAGCTCGCTGCGCATTGGCATTTTCGGGGCCGAACCCTGGACCAACGACATGCGCTCGGCCATCGAAAAGCGCATGAACATTGATGCGGTTGACATTTACGGCCTGTCCGAAGTGATGGGGCCCGGTGTGGCCAGCGAGTGCATCGACACCAAAGACGGCCCGACCATCTGGGAAGACCATTTTTACCCCGAGATCATCCACCCCGAAACTGGTGAGCCTGTGGCCGATGGCGAAATGGGCGAGCTGGTGTTCACCAGCCTCACCAAAGAAGCGCTGCCCATCATCCGCTACCGTACGCGCGATCTCACGCGCTTGTTGCCGGGCACGGCACGCCCGAGCATGCGCCGCATGGAAAAGGTCACGGGCCGCAGCGACGACATGATGATCATCCGCGGTGTGAACGTCTTTCCCAGCCAGATCGAAGAGCTGATCCTCAAACGCGCCGAGCTGGCCCCGCACTACCAGTGCGTGCTGACCCGCGAAGGCCCGATGGACGACCTCAAAGTGCTGATCGAGACCAAGCCCGGCGTGTCCCCCGAGAGCCTCGAAGCCCGTGCGGCGGCCAAGCAACTGCAGCACGAGATCAAGGTCTACATTGGATCGAGCGTGGCCATCGAGCTCAAGCCTGAAGGCGGCGTCGAGCGCAGCCAGGGCAAGGCCAAACGCGTGGTGGATTTGCGCGGCAAGTGAATCAGGCCGCAGGCCACTGAGGGGCCGCGCGGTCCTTGGGTACGCGCAGCAGCCAGTGGCTTGCTTGCGCAGGCACCGTGAGTGGCAAGCGCAGCAAGCGTTTGTCGCGCGAGACGAGCGCCGTCAATTGGCGCTCTTTGCCCAGCAAGGCGGGCAGTTCGTCGAGCTTGCCCAGACGCCAGCTGCCGCCTTGGCCCTTGGCCCCCACATCCAGGCCCAGCCACTCGTCGCCTGCAGCCAGGCCCGCTGCTTCGGCGGCGCTGCCGCGCAGCACCACTTTGACCTGCACACTGCCAGCGGCTTCGCTCACGCGCAGGCCCAAGCGCTGCGCCATGGCCGAGGTCTCCGCCTCGACCGTGATGCCATGCGCCGTGAGCAGCTCGCGCAGTGGCAACTCTTGTGTGCTGTGCGCCCAGTCCTGGATCTCGCCCGCCCAGCTGCGGCCGGTCACGGCCTGCAATTCGTCCAGCAGGTCCTGCTCGCGCATGGGGCCGGCCTTGCAGCGCTTCCACAGGCCGCGCATCACGGTGTCAAGCGTGTGGCCCTCGGTTTTGAATTCACTGCGCAGCGTCAGGTCCAAGCACAAAGCCACCAGTGCGCCCTTGGTGTAGTAACTCACGGTGGCGTTGGCGGTGTTCTCGTCTTGGCGGTAGTACTTGACCCAAGCGTCGAAACTCGCCTGCGCCACGCTTTGCACATGGCGCCCGGGTGTTTGCTGCACCTGTGCGATGGTTTTGCCCAGCAGCTCGATGTAAGTGGCGTCGTCGATCAGCCCTGCACGGCGCAGCAAGATGTCGTCGTAATAGCTGGTGAAGCCTTCAAAGAACCACAGCAGCTCGGTGTAGTTTTCCTGGCTGTAGTCGTAGCGGGCAAAGGCATCGGGGCGCAGCTGCTTGACGTTCCAGGTGTGGAAGTATTCGTGGCTGATCAGGCCCAACAGCGTGGTGTAGCCCTCTGTTTTGCGGGGACTGGCTGACAGGCTGTTGTGGCGTGGCAAATCATCGCGCTTGCAGATCAAGGCCGTGCTGTTTCTGTGTTCCAGCCCGCCATAGCCGTCGTGCACCGCGTTGAGCATGAACAGGTAGTTTTTGTGCGGCGCTTTTTTACCCGCAGCTTTGCCTGGCCCGTGCCAAAAGTGGATGGCCGCCTCGCATATCTTTTGTGTGTCTGCCAGCAGGCGCTCGCCGTCAAAAGAGGGCAGGGCACCGGCCACCACAAAACGGTGCGGCACGCCGCAGGCGTTGAAGCTGCCGCTCCAGAATGCGCCCAGCTCCACCGGGCTGTCCACCAGTTCGTCGTAGTTGGCGGCCTGGTAAAGGCCAAAGCCTTTTTTGTCGGTTTTGATTGGCGTGAGCCCTGTGGCGGCTTGCCAGGTGGGCTGGCTTTTGACGGGGGACAGCTGCAGCTGGTGGGGCGCATTTTCTTGCCCGTGCACACGCAAGCACAGACTGGTGCCATTGAAGAAACCGCGTTGGCTGTCCAGCCAGGCGGTGCGCACCGAATTGTCAAAGGCATAGACCTCGTAGCTCAGCACCAGGGGCTGATCGCTCTTGCACGCGATCGTCCAGCTGCATTTGTCTTGCTGCTGGGTGGGCAGGCTGCGTCGGCCTTGTTTGGCGCTCAGGTTTTGCAGGTTTTTGGAAAACTCGCGCACCAAATAACTGCCCGGAATCCACACTGGCAGCGACACGATTTGCTGCGCCGCTGGTTGAGGAACAGTCAGCGTGACCTTGAACAAATGCGCATGCAGGTCGGCGGCTTCAACGGTGTAGTGGATGGCGGTCATGTGTGTTGTGACTCAGGTTGCACCTGCGGCCAAAAAGCAGCTCAGGCTGGCCACGGTGGTCAGTTGCAGGCGCATGGGCAGCCAAGGCGCCAGCCCCGCGGCGGGCCAGGTGCGGCGGTCCATCACATAGCAGCCGATCAGCACAGCGCCCAGCAGGGGCAAACCTGCGAAGGCGGGCATCATCACGCCCACCCAGGCCAGCAAAGAGGGCACTACGCCCCAGGTGAAGTGGATGCGCGGTGCATTCGGGCTGATCAAGGCATTGCGAAAGCCCACACCCCAGTGGATGCCGCCCAAAAATGACACGATCACCGCGCCATAGCTTTGCATGGACAGGGCCACATAGGGGTGCAGCTCGGGGCCCACCAGCCACAGGCACAGGGCCAAAAACACAAAGGGAATCAGCCCGGCGTAGCCCAAGCGGCGGATCAGGCGCCAGGTCGGGTCTTCGGTCATGGGAAAGTTTTGGGGAGCCGTCATTTGATCTCGGCGAGCATTTTTTCAACCTGGGCCATGGGCACGGCACCGGGCACGCGGCTGCCGTCTGCAAACAAGAGCAAAGGTGTGCCAGTGATGCGGTTTTTCTGGCCAAAGGCCACGATGGAGTCCACCGCTGAGGCATCGCAGTTGGCGGTGGGCGGGGTGGTGCCGTTGATCATCCAGTCGTTCCAGACCTTGGCCTTGTCCTTGGCGCACCAGATGTTTTTGGATTTGGTCTTGGAGTCCTCGCCCAAGATGGGGTAGAGGAAGTGGTAGATGGTCACGTTGTCCAGCTTTTGCAGGTCTTTTTCGAAGCGTTTGCAAAAGCCGCAGTTGGGGTCGGCGAACACGGCCAGCTTGCGTTTGCCATCGCCGCGCACTTGGGTGAAGGCGGTTTTCAGGGGCAACTGGTCAAAGGGGATGGCCGAGAGTTTGTCCATGCGCTCTTCGGTCAGGTTGCGCTTTTGTCGCACGTCAATCAGGGCGCCCTGGATCAGGAAGTTGCCGGTGGCATCGCTGTACATCACCTCGTTGCCCATGCGGATCTCGAAGAGACCGTTCATCGGGGTCTTGCTCACCTCATCGATCTTGGGCAGGTTGGGCAAGCGCTCGCTCAGGTTTTTGCGGATGGCTGATTCCTGGGCCATCACGCTGCCCAGCGACAGGACGGTGGTGGCCACGATCAGCGCCAGTTTGGAGAGAAGGAACTTCATGGAGAGGACTTTCGAGATCAAAAAATAAAGACGGATCAGCGGTTGGCCTTGGCTGAGGCGGTGGGGGCACTTTGGCCCATGGCGCGTTGCGTCATCCAGTGTTTGAGCGGGCCGCTGCGGTCAAAGCCACGCATGCCCCAGTTGCGCAAGTTTTGCCACACCGGTCCGGGTTGGGCAAACAAGCGCTGCAGGCCATCGGTCACCAGGCCCATGGCCTGCACATCGGCTTGGCGTGCGCGTTCGTAGCGGCGCAGCAGTTTGGGGTCGTAGAGTGGCCGCCAAAATTCTTTGGCCCGGATCACGCGCACCAGCTCGGCCGCATCGCCCAGGCCCACGTTCAGGCCCTGACCGGCCAGCGGGTGCAGGGCATGGGCCGCGTCACCGGCCAGGGCAAAGGCTTGTTTGTTTTGGCCCGGCATGGAACCGATCCAGCGCTCAGCCCGGGCCAGTTGCAGTGGCCACACCGCACGCTCGGCCGACAGCTGCATGCCGCCCAAAGCGTGACCACAGGCCCCGGCCAGCGCTGCAGCAAAGTCTTCGGCGCTCAGGCCCATGAGCTCTTGGGCCCGCAGCGGGTGCACCGACCACACCAGCGCCACCTCGCGCCCGCCTTCGCCGCCCAAGGGCAGAAGGGCCAGCACTTCGGCTTGCGGCTGCGACAGGCCGGGCGCATGGCTCCAGCCAAACCATTGCCGGGCGATGCCCTCGTGTGCCCGCTCGCACAGCAAGCGAGTGGCCAAGGCGTGTTGTTCGTAATGCGTGATGTCAAAGCCTACGCCCAGCTCGGCCCGTGTTTGGCTGGCTCGGCCTTCGCACACCACTGTGAGCGGCGCGGCCACGGGGGCCTGCACCACTTGAATCTGAGGCTGAAACTGCACGGCTTGGGCCAGGCGATCTTGCAACACCGGCACGTCCACCATCCAATTGAGCTCGCCCACACCATGGTCAACCGCGCCAAAGTGGAGTTGGCCGCCATCATCGCCCCAAACCTGCATTTGGTGCACGGGCGTGACGGCAGGCGCTTCGGGCCAGCAGCGCAGGTCTTGCAACAAGGCCTTGGCCGCGCCGTTGAGTGAATAAGCACGCACGTCAGGGGTGGCCGTGGGGGCAGGGACGTCGACCAAGGCCACGTTCAGCCGCTCGCGGGCCAGCAGCAAAGCCAAGGTG
>JANQXJ010000276.1 GCA_030729445.1 Limnohabitans sp.
GTGCCTCGCGCAAAACTGGGATTGGATGGGCCGCCAGCGCCAGGCGCTGGTGGTCTTGCACACCCAAGGCCCCAGTGGCCAAAGCATCACCACCCTGACCGAGGCGGGTATGTTGGCCAAGATCGGCATCAACCAATCGGGCTTTGCGCTGGGTCTGAACATCTTGCGATCGGTGCGCGACGGCAGCCGCCTGGGCGTGCCGGTGCATGTGCTGCTGCGCCATTTGCTCGATGGTGAGTCGGTGGCGCACGCTCGCCAGCGTTTGAAAGTCTTGCAATCTGATTTGGGCCTGGGTTTTGGTGCTGCCTCCAATGTGCCCTGTGCCGATGCCCAGGGTCAGGCCGCGTGTTTCGAGGTCTCGCCCGCAGGCTGGGCCGAGGTCACGCCCACCGATGGCGTGGTGGTGCACACCAACCATTTCGTGTGCGAATCGCTGCTGGCCGAGCAAGCCCCCATGGGCCCCGGTTTGTCGAGCCAAAGCCGCCTCAGTACCGCTCATCAACACGCGTTGCAGAAACCGATTGGACAAGCCGAGTTGGAGCACTTTTTGCGCGACGAGTCGGATGGCTTTTTGTCGATTTGCCGGAGTCCCGACCCGAGTGTGCCGCCCGAAAGCCGCGTCGAAAGCGTGGCGGGCATCGTCATGCACACCCACCCCCCTGCCATGTGGGTGGCCTGCGACGTACCCAGCCGCGTGGCCTTTGAGGCGGTGCCTTTGGCCAAGGAGGCCGTGCTCGCCTGAGCAGGAGATGACGCGGTCAGGCGCCCAAGTGCCGCACTGCGTCCGACACACGCATGCCCAGCTGCAAGCCTTGCGCCAGTGCCAGCGCGTTCAGGCCATTGACCACGCCGTTGTCCAGCCCGTCTTGTGCCTCGCCAATGCGGGCCGAGGTGTGGGCGTACAAAATGGCCAGCACACCCACGGCTTGCAACTCGTGCAGCGCTACGCGACCCGCATCGTCTTTGCCGCCACCCGCGTCGTTGAAGGCCACCGCAAAAGGCTTGAGGATTTGCGCCGTCACGAAATGCGAGGCCGACAAACCGCCGTGTGAGCCCGACACGATCACCGAACCTGCATGCGTGGCGTTGACCAACGCAATCGAATCGAGCAAGACCAGTGGGCGCTGGGTCATCGCGTTTCCTTGTCCACGTCTTGCGCAAAACTGGCGTTTTGCAGCGGGTCGCTCTCGGCCATCCAGCCGCTGTAGACGGTTTTGAAATCGGCCACGATCTGCGCCAGCGGCATGTCGTCAAAGGTGCCGCGCTGGTTCACGTACTCCATGTGCCGGTTGCCTGCCTTGTCAAAGGGGTGGTAAATCGAATCGCTCAGCCCATCAAACTCCAGCGGCAGCAGACCAAATTTGTCACACAGCTCGATGTTGAAAGCAGGCGTGGCCTTGACCCATTGGCCGTCCAGCCAGATGTCGGCATAGCCGTGCCAGATGAACACATCGGTCTGCATGGTTTGGCGCAGGCGCTCGGTGCTCAGGTGGTTGCGCACATCGGCGTAACCCAGCCGGGCGTGCAAGCCTGCGGCGCGGCAGGCCGCGGCCATCAGCGCCGCTTTGGGCACACACCAACCCGAGCCTTGGGCAATCACCGAGCTGGCCCGCATGCCGCCGGGCGACAGGTCGATGCGGTAGGGGTCGTAGCGAAACCGGTCACGCACCGCCAGGTACAGCGACACCGCGCGTTCGCGGTCGGTGGCACCTTGCGCATGCTCGCGGGCCAAGGCGATCACGTCCGGATGGTCGCTGTCGATCAAGGCGGTGGGTGCCAAGGTGGCAGGAGAGGGCAGGTCGGTCATGCGGTTCACTGTAGCGCGTGTGCCAGTGCTGGGCTGTCACGCTGGCTATATTGCTGCCTACACACCGAGATCTTGGAAAGGCTTTCATGTCCTCTGTTTTGCGTTTTGGCGCGGTGAGCGTGCATTTGGGTGAAAAGTCGGGCAAATACCCCGACGGCAACCAGCTCATCGTGCAGGGGGCTGACACGCGGGTGGCGTTTGACACGCCCGAGGTGGCCAACCGCATCGGCCCCGAGCTGGACACGGTGGACCTGGTCATTCTGGGCCATGTGCACGAAGACCACATGGCCGGGCTGCACCGCCTGATGCACGCCCCGGTGCAGGTGCACGAGGCCGACCTGGTCGCCGCCCAGTCGTGGGACGGCATGTGCCGCCACTACGGCTACCCGCAAGACGTGCTGGACGCGATGCTGGCCATCGTGCAAAAGGATTTCCATTACCA
>JANQXJ010000277.1:0-9813 GCA_030729445.1 Limnohabitans sp.
CGGGTGGTTGATGGCGGTCTTGCCGCCCACCGACGAGTCGACCTGCGACAAAAGCGTGGTCGGCACCTGCACAAAGGGCACACCACGCATATAGCTCGCCGCCGCAAAGCCGGTCATGTCGCCCACCACACCGCCGCCCAGCGCAAACAGCACCGTCTTGCGGTCGCAGCCTTGGCCCAGCAGGGCGTCAAAAATCAGGTTCAGGGTGGGCCAGTCTTTGTGCGCCTCGCCATCGGGCAGCACCACGGTGTGCACCTGTTTGTAATGCGGGGCAATCGCGCTGCGCAAAGCGGCCTCGTACAGCGGGGCAATGGTGTCGTTGGTCACGATCATGGCCGTTGTCGCCTTGGGCAGACCGGCCCAAGTGTCAGGGCGGCTCAGCAGGCCTTGGCCAATCTGGATGTCGTAACTGCGGTCGTCCAGCGAAATGACGACCGTTTGAACAGGAGCGGTTTGGGGGGAGGATGTGGTCTCAGACATGCCCCCAAGTGTAGGGGTTTGGGGTGACGTTTGGACACATGGCAGAGCTTGCCGCCCTGGCCATGTGTCCAGACGTGTGCATCAGAGTTTGAAGGCCACCACTTTTTGGGTTTGCTCACCCAGGCCATCGATGCCCAAACGCATCACGTCGCCGCGCTTCAAGAACACCGGCGCGGGCTTGCCGTCCACCTTGATGCCCATGCCCACACCCGGTGGGGTGCCGGTGGTGATGATGTCGCCAGGCTCGAGCGTCATGAACTGGCTCACATAACTGACCAGCTTGGCCACGCCAAAAATCATGGTCTTGGTGCTGCCGGTCTGCATCCGCACGCCGTTCACATCGAGCCACATGCCCAAGGCTTGGGGGTTGGGCACTTCGTCGCGTGTGACCAGCCAAGGACCCACGGGGCCGAAGGTGTCGCAGCCCTTGCCCTTGTCCCAGGTGGCGCCGCGCTCGAGTTGGTATTCGCGCTCGCTCACGTCATTCACCACGCAATAACCAGCCACATGGTTGAGCGCATCTTTTTGCGTGACATAACGGGCGCGGGTGCCAATGACGATGCCCAGTTCCACCTCCCAGTCGGACTTTTTGGAGCCCTTGGGGAGCATCACGTCGTCGTTGGCACCCTGGATGCAGGAGATGGCCTTGGTGAACACAATGGGTTCGGCCGGGATGGGCATGTTCGACTCGGCCGCATGGTCGGCGTAGTTCAGGCCAATGGCAATGAATTTGCTGGTGTACGAGATGGGCGTGCCAAAACGCTTTTTGCCGCGCACCAAGGGCAGCTTGTCGGTTTTGACTTTGGCCAACTTGGCCAAGGCCTTGTCGTTCAGCAGATCAGGAGAGATGTCTTTGACCACGCCGCTCAAGTCGCGCAAGCGGCCTTCGGCGTCGATCAGACCGGGTTTCTCTTTGCCGGGTTGGCCATAACGAACGAGTTTCATAAATACCTTTCAGTGCTTGAACAAAATCAATAAGTGGAACGGCCACCCGACAGGTCAAAGACCGCGCCGGTGGAGAAAGAACAGTCTTCGGTGCTCAGCCAGGTCACCATGGCGGCGACTTCTTCGGGCTCGCCAAAGCGGGCCATCGGAATCTTGGAGAGCATGAACTGGATGTGCTCGGGCGTCATTTGATCAAAGATCGCCGTCTTCACAGCCGCCGGGGTGACACAGTTCACGCGCACACCGGTATCGGCCAGCTCTTTGCCCAGCGATTTGGTCAGGCCAATCACCGCCGCCTTGCTCGCACTGTACGCGCTGGCATTGGGGTTGCCGTCTTTGCCCGCCACCGAGGCGATGTTGACGATGCGGCCGTAATTGCGCGCCTTCATGTGGGCGCTGAGTTCGCGGCAGCAATGGAACAGGCCATGCACGTTCACATCGAACACCTGCTTCCAGGCGTCCACCGGGTAGTCCCACACTTTGACGTTGGGGCCAGTGATGCCCGCGCTGTTGACCAGCACATCAACGCCTGCCAGCGCCGTGGTTTGCGCCGTGGCGCTCACCACCGAGACGTGGTCGGTCACATCCACTTGCACCGTGTTGACCACGGCGCCCAACTGGCCTTGGCGCAGCTGATCAGCGGCTTTGGCCATGCCTGCGGCATCACGGTCCCAAATGGTGACGCGAGCGCCCGAGGCCAGCATGCGCTGCGCAATGGCAAAGCCGAGGCCTGTCGCGCCTCCGGTGATGACCGCGTGGCGGCCTTTCATGTCGAGCAAATTCATGTGTGGCTTTCAGTCATTCAACAGGGGGTTCAGATGGTCATGCCACCGTCGACCATGTAGGCATTGCCCGTGGCGAAGATGGATTCGTCGGAAGCGAGGAAGGTGACGATGGGTGCAATCTCTGCCGCCTGCGCCAAACGGCCCATGGGCTGGCGGTTGATGAAGTCTTGGCGGGCCTGCACCGGGTCGGCATAGCTGTTGATGCGGTCTTGCAGCGAGGGCGTGTCCACCGTGCCGGGGCAAATCGCATTGCAGCGCACCCCTCGGCGCACATAGTCAGCCGCCACACTTTTGGTCAGGCCAATCACGGCCGCTTTGCTGGTGCCATAAATGAAACGGTTGGGCAAGCCACGCACGCTGGAACACACGCTGGCCATGTTGATGATGCTGCCACCCCGCCCGTCTTGTTCAAACTGCGCCACCATTTTGGGAATGACCGCTTGGATCATCCAGAACTGCGAACGCACATTCAGGTTAAAGGCAAACTCCCAGTCCTCGTCGGTGGCCAATTCGATGTTGCCGTTGTGCACAAAGCCTGCGCAGTTGAAGACGATGTCGATGCGGTCCATGCTGGCCACTTGGGCGGCAATGGCGGCTTTGTCGAGCACGTTCAACACGGCGGTGTGCACATTGGCCACGCCTGCATACGACTTGAGCAGCTCAGCGTTCACATCGGTCGCATAGACGGTGGCGCCTTCTGCGGCCATGGCCAGTGCTGCGGCCTGGCCAATGCCTTGACCAGCGGCGGTGACCAGCGCGGTTTTTCCTTTGAGTCTCATGGGGTTTGGATCTCCAGATGGGTGATTTGTCTTTGGGTGATGGCCGCCCAATCCCAGGCGATGCCCAAGCCAGGCGCGTCGGGTGGGATGGCAAAGCCGTCTTGAACTTGCATGCGGGATGTGGTGATGTCGTCGAGCTGCGGAATGTATTCGACCCAGCTGGCGTTGGGCACAGCCGCGCACAGGCTCACATGCAACTCCATCAAAAAGTGCGGACACACCGCCACATCAAAAGTCTCGGCCAGGTGCGCGGTTTTGATCCAAGGCGTGATGCCGCCAATGCGCGACACATCCGGCTGCACGATGGAACACGCCCCTTGCTCCAGGTATTCACGGAACTGCATCGGGTGGTACATCGACTCGCCCACCGCCACGGGGATGGTGGTGTGCTCGCGCAGCTGGCGGTGGCCCGAGACATCTTCGGCGGGCAAGGGCTCTTCCATCCACGCCAGTCCCAAGCCGTCAAAGGCCCGCGCCCGGCGCACGGCCTCGGCGCGGTTGAAGCCTTGGTTGGCATCGGTCATCAAGTCAAAGCCCGGCCCCACCGCATCACGCACCGCACTCAAGCGGGCCACGTCTTCGCTCACATGCGGGCGGCCAATTTTGATCTTGGCCCCTTTGAAGCCCTGCGCTTTCGCCTCCAAAGTTTGGTCCACCAGCGCCTGGGGCGACAGGTGCAACCAACCGCCTTCGGTGGTGTAGAGCGGCACCCGCGCTTGCGCCCCGCCCAAGAGCTGCCACAGCGGCAGGCCCTGGCTTTTCGCACGCCAGTCCCACAAAGCGGTGTCCACACAGGCCAGCGCCAAGCTGGTCATGGCCCCCACGGCGGTGGCGTGGGTGTGAAAAAACAAGTCCTTCCAGATCGCCTCGACCAAGACCGGGTTGCGTCCGATCAAGCGCGGGGCCAGATGGTCCTTGAGCAGCGCCACGACCGACGAGCCGCCCGTGCCAATGGTGTAGGCATAGCCTGTGGCCGCGATGCCGTCGCTGCAGTGCAGTGTGAGCAAAATGGTCTCTTGCGTCACAAAGGACTGGATGGCGTCGGTGCGCAAAACCTTGGGCGGCAAGTTCACTTGCCGAAGGCTCACGCGATCAATGGTGACGGAGGTCATGTAGGGGAGCAGGGGTGATGAAATAAAAACCAAGAAATAGGAAGAGGCGCCACGAACAACACCCAAGCCTTCAGGGCTTTGCAGCATGCGGCACAGGCGGTGCGCCGCAGGTCGTTTGCGTGACAGCCGCCATGCGGGTTTGTGCGGAGTTGCATTGCCTTTTAAACATGTGATGATTCTGCAACTGGTCTGACCACTTGTCCAATTCACGTTATCCCTGATCACCTCTCATGCCCTTGCAAACCGTGGCTCCGCAGCGCCTGTACCGTCAGATTGCCGAACAAGTTCGGCAATTGATGGTGTCCGGCGAGTTCGCTTTGGGCTCGCGGCTGCCTGCCGAACGCGACCTGGCCGTGCAACTGGGCGTGAGTCGCCCTTCGGTGCGAGAAGCCCTGATCGCGCTCGAGGTCGAGGGGATGATCGAGGTGCGTACGGGCTCGGGCATTTATGTGCAGCGAATTGAGCCGCCCAGCAAGTCTGTTGTCACTGAAGCAGATGCCAACACCCCCGCCGAGTGGGGTCCGCTGGAAGTGATGAGTGCCCGTTTGTTGGTCGAAGCCGAAGTGGCTGCGCTGGCCGCCACCCAGGCCCACAAATCCGATCTCAAAGCCATCAAAGCAGGATTGCAACAAATGAAGCTCGAAGCCGCCCGCGACCAGGTGCCGCGCGAGGGCGACGAAGCGTTTCACGAAGCCATTGCCCAGGCTTGTGGCAACAGCGTGTTGCTCGACACCGTGCAGCGCTACTGGCAAGCCCGAAACGGCCCACTTTTTGAGAGATTGGGCGACTATTTTGAACACCCCGAGTCCTGGCAAGCGGCCATTGGCGAGCACCAACAGGTGCTGCTGGCCATTGAGGCGCACGATGCCAGCGCAGCCAGGAAGGCCATGCAAAAACACCTGAGACAAGCTTACAAAAGATACAGCGCGAGCTGGCGCCGCGCCCCTGCCCGATAGCGCACCAGTGACACGGTCCGTTGAAGGCATGCAGTTTTCCCGCGTCAGCACTTTTTTTCAATACCAACGAGGAGACTTTGATGAGCAAACGATTGACCCTGAAGACCCTGGCCACCGTCGGCGCTTTTGCCGTAGGCGCCATGACCGTGCTCGGCAGCACTGCGGTGCAGGCCCAGCAAAAACTCAAGTGGGCCCACGTCTACGAGACCTCTGAGCCCTACCACACCGAATCGGTGTGGGCTGCTGGAGAGATCAAAAAGCGCAGCAATGGCAAGTTCGACATCCAGGTTTTTCCCGCTTCCAGCCTGGGCAAAGAAACCGACATCAACCAAGGCCTGACCCTGGGTACAGTGGACATGATCATCAGTGGTCCATCGTTCGCGGCCCGCTCCTACCCGCGTTTTGGCATTGCTTACTACCCCTTCATCTTCCGTGACGGTGACCACCTGATTGCCTACTCCAAGAGCCCCGTGTTCCAAGAGATGGTCAATGAATTCCGCGGCAAAACCGGCATTCAGGTCACGGCCTACACCTACTATGGTGCCCGCCATACTACGGCCCAAAAACCCTTCACCAACTGCGCTGGCATGAAGGGCCTGAAGATCCGCGTGCCCGATGTACCGGCCTACACCGCCACACCCAAATCTTGCGGTGCCAACCCCACCCCGATTGCATTTGCCGAGGTGTATTTGGCCCTGCAAAACGGCACCGTGGAAGCGCAGGAAAATCCCTTGACCACCATCGAAGCCAAGAAGTTCTTTGAAGTGCAAAAGGCCATCATGCTCACCGGCCACATCGTGGACGGCCTGACCACTCAAATTGCGCCCCACGTCTGGAACAAGCTCAGCGATGCCGAGAAGAAAATGTTCACAGAAGTGACTCAGGAAGCCGCAGTTCGCGCCACAGCCAAAATCAAAGCCCGTGAAGCGGAATTGGTTGGCGAGTTCAAGAAAAAAGGCCTGCAAATTGTGGAAGTCGACCGCAAGTCGTTCCAAGATGCCGTGCTGAAAAACGCGCCTCTGACATCGATGGGTTTCACGCAGTCTGACTTCGACAAGATCCAGGCTGCCAAGTAAGCCACCAACGCAGCTGAACCCTCAGTTGTCCATCCGGCCGCACTGCGGCTGGCTTCTTTCTGACGCACCTTATGGCCTCACCATCGGATGCGCGAGCACAAGGCGCCGCAGCAGAGCTTTATCCAAGCCTTTGCTGTGGCGGCTTCTTGCACCGCCCTAGGAGTCGATTTTGCCAACGCCCACAACCCCTTCTGCGAACCAGATTGAGCCCAAAATCACCCATGCATTTCACACCGAGGACGAGGACATTGATCTTCGGCCCGTGACGCTGGAAGGTTGGCTGTCGCTGGCATTTTTTTTACTGCTGGGTATCACGGTTTTCTACCAATTTTTCACACGCTATGCGCTCAACGATTCGGCTGCTTGGACCGAAGAAATTGCCCGCTACTTGCTGATTGCCTGCGTTTTTCTGGCGCTGGGCATTGGGGCGATGAAGCACAGCCATGTGCGGGTGGACTTTTTCTACCGCTTTTTGCCGCGCCAGATGGGCCGAGGCCTGGCCTTGACTGTGGATGTTCTGTGCACTGTTTACTACGCACTGTGCACCGTGCTCACAGGTTTGATGATGCAAAAACTGGGCAACTACCAAATGACCGTTGTTGATCTGCCCATGAACTTGATTTATGGCATTTGCCTAGCGGGCTTTGCGCTGGCAGCGGTTCGCTCGGTGAAGGTGATGTTGGCGCATTGGCGCAGTGACTACGCCGGTGTAGATGAGCTTTAAAACCAAGCCATTCATGTCCTTGTCCACTCACTTACTCTCGCAGGTCTGACATGCTCCAATCCCTGTTTCTATTTTTGACCATTGCGGGCGTCCCCATCGCCATTGCAATGTCAGCTGCCGCCATCATCTACATCATGGTCAGCGGCAATTTGCCCTCGTTTGTGGTGATCCACCGAATGATCAGCGGCATTGACAGCTTTCCTCTGCTGGCGGTGCCGTTTTTCATTTTGGCGGGCAACTTGATGAACAACGCCGGCATCACCAACCGCATCTTTGAAATCGCCATGGCCTTGGTCGGTTGGCTCAAAGGAGGCCTGGGCCACGTGAACGTTACGGCCTCGATCATCTTCTCGGGCATGAGCGGCACGGCCATCGCCGATGCGGCGGGTCTGGGCACAGTCGAGATCAAGGCCATGAAAGATGCAGGCTACTCCACGGAGTTTGCCGTCGGCGTCACAGCCGCATCGGCGACGCTGGGGCCCATCATTCCACCCAGCTTGCCCATCGTGATCTACGCCATGCTGGCCAACGTGTCGGTGGGGGCCATGTTTTTGGGTGGTATCTTGCCGGGGCTGATGATTGCCGCACTCATCATGATGACCGTCAGCTATTTCGCCTGGAAAAACGGCTGGGGCGCAGATGAAGCTTTCAAGCTCAGCCGCTTTGCCAAAGGCCTGCTGGAGCTGGCCATCGTCATCGGTTGGCCAGCTTTGTTGTGGGTGCTGATCACACAACTGAACTTTCCACCCCGCACAACAGTGTTTGCCGGTCTGATCCTGTTGTTTTTGGCCGATTGGAAATTCCGCTTTATAGCGGTACTGCCCATGATGACACCCGTGCTGCTGATTGGCGGTATGACGGTGGGCCTGTTCACCCCCACCGAGGGCGCGATTGCAGCCTGCATCTGGGCTTTGGTGCTGGGCTTGTTTTGGTACAAAACCTTGTCGTTCAAGCGCACCATCAAGGTCATGCTCGACACCGTGGAGACCACCAGTGTGGTGATGTTCATCGTGGCCGCATCGAGCATCTTCAGCTGGATGTTGACGGCAGAAGGAATCACAGCCGACATTGCGGGCTGGATTTTGGGGGTAACCAACGAACCTTGGCTGTTTTTGTTGCTGGCCAATGCGCTGATGCTCTTCATCGGCCTGTTTTTGGAGCCGGTCGCGGCCATCACCATCTTGGTGCCAATTTTGCTGCCTGTGGTCATTCAGTTGGGTATCGACCCCATCCACTTCGGACTGGTGATGGTGCTCAACCTGATGATCGGTCTGATCACACCCCCGGTGGGGCTTGTTTTGTTCATCATGGCCAGGATCGCTCAGATCAGTATTGAACGCACCATTGTGGCTTTGTTGCCATGGTTTATTCCACTGTTGGGCAGTTTGGTGGCGATCACCTACTTACCGCAGATTGTTTTGTGGCTGCCCCGCCAGTTTTATTGAGATTTTCATATGAGCAGTTTTATTCGCCTGCACCCGTCTGACGACGTGGTGATTGCCCGCAGCCAACTCATGAGCGGCAGCACCGTCGACGGTGTGGCCGTGCGCGGTCTGATCCCGCCGGGCCACAAAGTTGCCACCCGCGCCATCGCCGTGGGCGAGCCGGTGCGCCGCTACAACCAGATCATTGGTTTTGCCCACCAGGCCATTGCGCCGGGTGAGCATGTGCACACCCACAACCTGAACATGGGCGCAGACAAAGGCAACTTCGAACGCGACTACGCCATTGGCCAAGACGTGAAACCCGAGCCAGCACGCCAACAAGCGACCTTCATGGGCTACAAACGCTCAGATGGCCGTGTGGCCACACGCAACTACATCGGTGTGTTGTCGAGCGTGAATTGCTCAGCCACCGCAGCACGCGCCATTGCCGACCACTTTTCCAAACGCAACAACCCGGCCGCATTGGCCAACTTTCCAAACGTGGACGGTGTGATCGCTTTGACCCACGGCACCGGCTGCGGCATGGACACCGAAGGCCTGGGCATCCAGTTGCTTGAGCGCACGCTGGCCGGTTACGCCACCCACGCCAACTTTTGGGGCGTGGTGGTGGTGGGCTTGGGTTGTGAGGCCAACCAACTGAGCACCTGGCTGGCGCACAGCAGCTTGCGTGTGGGCGAGACACTCAAGGTCTTCAACATCCAGGACTCGGGCGGCACGCGTCTGACGGTCGAAAAAGGCATTGCCTTGATCGAAGAAATGCTGCCCCGGGCCAACGCCATCACCCGCGAGCCTTGCAGCGCCGAGCACATCACCGTGGGTTTGCAGTGTGGCGGCTCCGACGGTTATTCAGGCATCAGCGCCAACCCAGCACTGGGCGCAGCGGTGGACCTGCTGGTGCAGCATGGCGGCACGGCTATCTTGAGTGAAACCCCCGAAATTTATGGCGCCGAGCATCTGCTCACACGCCGCGCTGTGAAGCCCGAAGTGGCGCACAAGCTGATCGAGCGCATCAAATGGTGGGAAAACTACACCGCCATCAACGGCGGTGAGATGAACAACAACCCCTCGCCCGGCAACAAAGCGGGTGGCTTGACGACCATCCTTGAAAAATCACTCGGCGCAGTGGCCAAGGGCGGCACCAGCAACCTGCAAGCGGTGTACGAATACGCCGAGCCCGTCACCGCCAAAGGCTTTGTTTACATGGATACACCCGGCTATGACCCGGTGAGTGCCACAGGCCAAGTGGCGGGTGGTGCCAACCTGATTTGTTTCACCACCGGGCGCGGCAGCGCTTATGGCTGCGCCCCTTCACCCAGCCTCAAGTTTTCGACCAACACGGCGCTCTGGAAAAAACAAGAAGAAGACATGGACCTGAACTGCGGCGAGATCGTGGACGGCGGCGTGAGCATCGCCGAGATGGGCCAACGCATCTTTGAAATGATTTTGGCGGCAGCGTCAGGCGAACCCACCAAGAGTGAGCGCCACGGCTACGGCCAAAACGAGTTTGTGCC
>JANQXJ010000277.1:9913-11403 GCA_030729445.1 Limnohabitans sp.
CCCTGTCATCCCGGACTTGATCCGGGATCCATATGGACCAACCACATGACTCTTGCCAAAGACAGACCCCGGGTCAAGCCCGGGGTGACAAGAAAAAATCCAATGACCGATTAGGATCAACATGAGCCAACGCATCCAAGCCGCCGAGCTGCGTGCCAAAGTCACGCGCATCATTGAACAAGCAGGCAGCGCCCCGGCCGAGGCCGCACAGGTGGCCGACAACCTGGTGATGGCCAACCTGAGCGGGCACGACTCGCACGGTGTGGGCATGGTCCCGCGCTATGTGGATGCGGTGTTGGAAGGGGGGCTGTCACCCAACACCGGCGTGAAGGTGCTGCTCGACACTGGCCCCTTGCTCAACCTGGATGGCCAGCGCGGCTATGGCCAGATCACCGGCGTGCAGGCCATGCAGATGGGCATTGAACGCGCCAAGCAGCACGGCGTGTGCACCGTCGCGCTGAGTCGCTCACACCATTTGGGCCGCATCGGGCACTTTGCCGAAATGGCGGTGGCCCAAGGCCTGGTGTCGATGCATTTTGTGAACGTGCTCTCACGCCCCGTGGTCGCCCCCTTTGGCGGTGGTGATGGCCGCTTTGGCACCAACCCTTGCTGCATCGGTGTGCCCATGGGCGACCGGCCTGCGTTTGTGCTGGACTATGCCACCAGCCGCGTGGCGCAGGGCAAGATGCGTGTGGCCCACAACAAGGGCGAGCAAGTGCCGCCCGGCTATTTGATCGACGAACACGGTCACCCCACCACCGACCCCGGCGTGGTGGTGGTGCCCCAGTCCAACGGTTTGTTTGGCGCACTCATGACCTTTGGTGACCACAAAGGCTTTGGCATGGCGGTGGCCTGCGAACTGCTGGGCGGTGCGCTGACGGGCAGTGGCACCTGGCACCGCGAAGCGGACCACCAACGTGCCGTGCTCAACGGCATGCTGACGATGCTGATCGACCCGGTCCGCTTGGGCACACAAGTCCTGTTTGAACAAGAAGCCCTGGCCTTTGCCGACTGGCTGCGCCAAAGCCCTGACGCCCCGGGCAGCGACGGCGTGCGGATGGCGGGCGAACCCGAACGCACTGCTCGCACTGAACGCGAGCAATCGGGCATCTGGATCGACGACACGACCTGGGCCGAAATTGAAGCATCAGAGAAGAAATTGCAGCAATCACTCAGGTCCTGATTGAACCCTGTTACCCATGACTTGATTGAACCCTGTCACCCCGGACTTACTTGAACCCTGTCACCCCGGACTTGATTGAACCCTGTCACCCCGGACTTGATCCGGGGTCCATGCCTTCAATGACCATGGATACCGGATCAAGTCCGGTATGACAACTTAATCGAGTTCCGGTCCGACCACCAGCACACCACTTGTACATCACGACCTACGCACCCACCGACCAGACTCCCATGCACCTCTCAGCCCTCACCTTGGCATCGCTGCCCGCTGACATCCACACCCCCACCTACGACCGACGCCGCCATGC
>JANQXJ010000278.1 GCA_030729445.1 Limnohabitans sp.
GCATCCAGGCCGGTCATCAGGTTTTGTGCCAAGTGGCGCGTCAGGCCACGCAGCACCACGATGGCCAACACGGCCACGGCCCACAGCGCCAGCCAAGCGGCCACCACATGGGATTCGGCCCAGTTGTCGATCAACTGATTGACGGCGACGACCAATGCGGCCACGCCTGCAGCCAGCAAGAAGTTCGCGAGGGTTTTGCTCGAAGAGCGGGGGACTGTGTTGACAACAGGCATGACGGGCAAGGTGCCCAAGACAGATTTAGCGGTGGAGTTCATTTTGTGTTCCGTTAATTCAGTTTTGTTTCCTTTGGCAATCCAAAACAACAAAACCATATGTCGAATCATAGGGTTTTTACCAATGTCGTTCAACTTTATCTTCATAATGGTCTTCATTCATAATGGTGATAGATAAAGACTTCTCCATGCCCACCTCGCCTTCTTTTAGAACCCTCGACCTGAATTTGCTGCGGGTATTCGACGAGGTCATGGCCGAGCGCAGCCTGACCCGGGCGGCGCACAACCTGGCGCTGACCCAACCGGCCGTGAGCAACGCCTTGCGCCGCTTGCGCGAGGCCTTGGGCGATGAGCTGGTGCGCCGCCACGGCCACGGCATCGAACCCACGCCCCGGGCGTTGTCCCTGTGGCCCAGCGTGCGCGAGGCCCTGCGCCAATTGCAGGCGGCCATCGTGCCCAGCGCTTTCGAGCCGCAGCAAGCCAACAGCACGTTTGTGCTGGCGATGGCCGACGCCACCGCCGCCGAACTCATGGGCGGGCTGGCCCGCGAACTGGAGCTGCAGGCGCCTGGCGTGTCCTTGCGCGTGCTGCCCCTGACCACGCGCGACCCGCGCAAGCTGCTGAGCGAAGACAGCGCCGACATCGCCCTGGGCTACTTTCCGGCGGTGCTGGCCGACCTGACGGCTCGCGCCCAATCCGGCGAGGCCATTCCTTTTGAACACCAGCGCTTGTATTCGGGCGAATACGTGTGTGTGATGCGCAAGGGCCACCCACTGGCCAAACGGCCCATCAACCTAGAAGCCTATTGCGCGGCCCGCCATTTGCTGGTCAGTTTTTCCGGGCGGGCTTATGGCTTTGTGGACGAAGCATTGGCCACCATCGGGCAGCAAAGGCGCATCGTGCTCACGGTGAACCAGTTTTTCACGGCCGGGCGGGTGGTGGTGAACTCCGATTTGCTCACTGTGCTGCCGCGCCACTTTGTGCCCACCACCGGCATGGCCCATGAACTGGTGCTGCACGACCTGCCTTTTGACGTACCGCCTGTGCAAGTGCACGCCCTGTGGCACCGCAAACGCCATCAAGACAGCCCACACCAATGGCTGCGCACCCAACTGCAACAAGTGGCACAGCAGGCATTTGGTCACCCTGCGCCGACCAGCGACATCCCCACATGAAGATTCAACTTCTTTCCGACCTGCACCTGGAGTCCAACCCCGATTTCATGCCCAGCCCGGCCCCCGGTGCCGACGTGCTGGTGCTGGCGGGTGACATTGGCTCTTACCAAACCGGCTCGGCTCTGGCCAGTTCAGGTGACGGTGACTTTGGTCTGGCGCGGTTTTCTCCACTGCACGGCTGGCCCACACCTGTGCTGTTTGTGCCCGGCAACCACGAGTACGACGGACTGGACTTTGACTCGGCTCACGCCCGGCTGCGCCAAACCTGCGAGCGGCTGGGCATCCACTGGCTGGAGCGCGAGGTGCTGCAACTGGGCGGTGTGCGCTTTGTGGGCACCACCTTGTGGACCGACTTTGACGCGCTGGGCCCGCTGGCCGGACAGCCCATTCCCGATCCGCTGACCGACAAAATTCCGGCGCACTTCGGCCACCCCAACAGCCAGTACACGCGCCAACTCAAAGCCCGCGACAAAGCCTTCCGGGCCGCCAACTATTACCTGCGCAAGGCCCTCACCACACGCAATGGCGAGGCCTGGCTGGCCGAAGGCCTGCGCGAGCAAGCCCTGCAATGTCAGGACTGGCTGAGCGCTGCGCTGAGCGTGCCTTTTGCGGGCCCTACCGTGGTCGTCACCCACTTTGCGCCCAGCCTGGGCAGCGCCGACCCTCGCTACGGCCGGGTGCCAGGCACAGCGGGTTTTTGCAACGCGCTCGACCACTTGTTGCCCCAGGCCCAGTTGTGGCTGCACGGCCATTTGCATTGCCCGAGTGACTACACCCAAAACGGCTGCCGCGTGGTGGCCAACCCGCTGGGTTATGC
>JANQXJ010000279.1 GCA_030729445.1 Limnohabitans sp.
GACCCGGCCCGGCCGATGCCCAAGCGGCCCTGCAACGGGCGCAGGAGGCGGGCGTGGGCATCCTGACGGACATGCCCACCGAGTGGCTTGCGCAGCTGGACGCGCAGGACCTGTGCATTGACGCCCTGCTGGGCATCGGTGCCACACGGCCCTTGAGCGCCGATTTGCGGGCCTGCGTGCAGGCCATGCAAAACGGCCAAGCGCCCGTGCTGGCCATCGACGTGCCCACCGGGCTGAACCCGCAATCGGGCCAGTGGCTGGGCGGCGACAGCGAAGACGCCATGGCCGTGCATGCCGACCACACCCTGAGCCTCATCTCGGTGCAAGCGGGTCTGCTCATGGGGCATGGGCGCGACGCCAGTGGCCAAATTTGGCTCGACGACTTGGGCTATCGCCCCAGCCAGCACAACATCTCGCCTCTGGCCTGGCTCAATACCCCCTACATATCAACACCCAAACCCCACGCCAGCCACAAAGGCAGCCACGGCGATGTGGCGGTGATCGGTGGCGAAGGCATGGCCACACACGGCATGGGCATGGGTGGCGCAGCCGTTTTGGCGGCCACAGCCGCCTTGCACGCGGGTGCAGGGCGTGTCATTTTGAGCCTGCTGTCTGGCCAAGACAGCGACAACGTGCCACCGGACCTGATGCAACGCGAATTCAAGCGGCTGGATCTTGAAAAACTGCATGTGGTGTGCGGTTGTGGTGGCGGCACGGCTGTCCAAGCGGTCTTGCCCGAAGTGCTGCAGCGCAGCAGCGGTCTGGTGCTGGACGCCGATGGCCTCAATGCCTTGGCGCAGGGCAGCGCACTTCAAAATGCGCTGCGCCAGCGGGCTGCGCAATCGGCAACACAGGCCACCGTCATCACGCCCCACCCGCTGGAGGCCGCCCGCTTGCTGGGCTGCAACACGCAGCAGGTACAAAACGACCGCTTGAAAGCAGCACAAGAACTGGCCGAGCGCTTCCAATGTTGCGTGGTCCTGAAGGGCTCAGGCACCGTGATCGCCGCGCCCGGGCACACGCCGCGCATCAACATCACGGGCAATGGCCGACTGGCCATCGGCGGCACGGGCGATGTGCTGGCCGGGCTGGTGGGCGCACGCATGGCGCAAGGCTTGAACTCCTTCGATGCAGCCTGCGCGGCAGTGGCACAACACGGCCAAGCGGCCGATGACTGGCCACCAGGCGAAGGACTCACAGCCAGCCGACTGGCACGGCGGCTGGCCTGAAAAACTTCAACGCCGAGGCTTGCTGGTCCTGGCGCCTTTTTTCTTGGCGGACGCTTTTTTCACCGATGCCTTGAGGGCCTGTATGGGCGAGCGGTTGCGCTCAGCATCGGCCATTCGGCGATCTTGAGCGCCCCGCTTTTTGTCGCGCCCACCCTCAGCAGGCGCTGACACGCCTTTGTCGCGCATGGCCCGGGGAACCAGATCTTCGCCCGGGGTCACCAGCCGGAAGTCGATCTTGCGCCCGTCCAGATCCACCCGACTGACCTGCACCTGCACCCGGCTGCCAATGGCATAACGAATGCCCGTGCGCTCACCGCGCAACTCTTGGCGCAACTCATCAAAGCGGAAATACTCGCCGCCCAGCTCAGTGATGTGCACCAGCCCCTCCACATACAAAGTGTCCAAGGTCACAAAGATGCCGAAGCTGGTGGCCGCAGAGACCACACCGCTGTATTCCTCGCCCAAATGCTCGCGCATGTATTTGCACTTGAGCCAGGCTTCCACATCGCGGCTGGCTTCATCGGCGCGGCGCTCGTTGGCACTGCAGTGCAGGCCAGCAGCCTCCCAAGCACGTTGGTCAGCCGCCGACATGCGCACCCGTGGTGCAGACGACTCGGGCGCGTCACCCTTGGCCGCGCGGCTTTTCTCCAACCGTTTGCTCAGCTTGGCATGCGCTTCACCCGGGACAGGCAAGCTGGGCAGCGTGTATTTGCGCTCCAGCAAGATGGCTTTGATCACCCGGTGGACCAGCAAATCTGGATACCGCCGAATGGGGCTGGTGAAGTGGGTGTAGGCCTCGTAAGCCAAACCAAAGTGCCCGCTGTTGACCGGGGTGTAAATGGCCTGCTGCATGGAGCGCAGCAGCATGGTGTGGATCTGCTGCGCATCCGGGCGGTCCTTGGTCGCAAGCGCGATTTTCTGGAACTCGCTGGTGTGCGGATCGTCGCTGATGCTCATGCCCAAACCCAGGGCCTTGAGGTAATTGCGCAGGATATCTTTTTTCTCAGCCGTGGGACCTTCGTGCACCCGGAACAAGCCGGGGTGCTTGCCCTGCTGGATGAAGTCAGCGCTGCAGACGTTGGCCGCCAGCATGGCTTCTTCAATCAAACGGTGGGCTTCGTTGCGCACACGCGGCACGATTTTTTCGATGCGGCCACTCTCATCACAGACGATCTGTGTTTCGGTGGTCTCAAAATCCACCGCGCCGCGAACAGCACGCGAGGCCAACAAAGCCTTGTACACATCCTGCAAGTTCATCAGGTCGGTCACACGCGCCTTCCGCTTGGCCGCTTCTGGCCCACGGGTGTTGGCCAAAATGGCCGCGACTTCGGTGTAGGTAAAGCGTGCATGGCTGTGCATCACAGCCGGGTAAAACTGGTAGGCGTGCACATCGCCTTTGGCGTTGACCAGCATGTCGCACACCATGCACAAACGGTCCACATCCGGGTTGAGCGAACACAGGCCGTTGGACAATTTTTCCGGCAGCATCGGAATCACGCGGCGTGGGAAATACACGCTGGTGGCCCGGTCGTAGGCATCGATGTCAATGGCGCTGCCCGTTTGCACATAGTGGCTCACATCGGCAATCGCCACCAGCAAGCGCCAGCCCTTGCCCCGGCCCACTTTGGCTGGTTCGCAATACACCGCATCGTCAAAGTCTCGGGCGTCTTCGCCATCGATCGTGACCAAGGGCACATCGCGCAGGTCCACCCGGTCCTTGCGGTCTTTGGCCAGCACCTTGTCGGGCAATCCCTTGGCCTGCTCCAGGCAGCCTGCAGAAAACTCGTGCGGCACGCTGTACTTGCGCACGGCAATCTCGATCTCCATGCCCGGGTCGTCGATCTCACCCAAGACTTCTTTCACGCGACCGACGGGTTGTCCGAACAAAGCGGGCGGTTCGGTCAACTCGACCACCACCACCTGGCCGGGCTTGGCTGTGCCCGTCGCGCCTTTGGGAATCATCACGTCTTGGCCATAGCGCTTGTCTTCAGGGGCCACCAGCCACAAGCCACCTTCGTGCAGCAAGCGCCCAATGATGGGTTGCTCGGGGCGCTCAACGATCTCAACAATGCGGCCTTCGGGACGCCCCTTGCGGTCCTGGCGCACGATACGCACCTTCACACGGTCCTTGTGCAAGACCGCACGCATTTCGTTGGGCGACAGGTAAATGTCCGACTCGCTGTTGTCACGGATCAAGAATCCATGTCCGTCCCGATGTCCTTGAACACTGCCTTCAATTTCTTCCAGCAAGCCGCTGGGTGGCGCTACTTTTTTGATATACAATCCTTTTATTCCTGAGGCGCCCAGATGGCGGAATTGGTAGACGCACTAGTTTCAGGTACTAGCGAGTAACATCGTGGAGGTTCGAGTCCTCTTCTGGGCACCAATCTTATCGAACTCGGTAAGCAAAACACACAAGCAGCCGTTGATTTCATGTCAACGGCTTTTTTGTTGCCTGAAACGCTTTTGATGACCTGATCACCAAACAAAAAGCGGCACAACCGGGCCGCCCGGAGGCTGCCGAGCGACGCACCACACACCATCAAACCGGCACCCCCACCAGGTCGTGTCCTTCGACACTGACGATTCGGGCACGGGTGAATTCACCCACTTTGAGGGTTTTGCTGATCTTCTCAGGCGGCAGCAAACGCACCACGCCATCGATCTCGGGCGCGTCACCAAAACTGCGACCGACGCCACCGCGACGGCCCATGGCCGGGGCACTGTCCACCAGCACCTGCATGGTCGCGCCCACGCGTTGGTGCAAACGCGCAATCGACACTTCTTCTGCTACCGCCATGAATCGGGCGCGGCGCTCTTCGCGCAGCGCCTCGGGCAGCATTCCGGGCAAGTCGTTGGCCGTTGCGCCCTTAACCGGGCTGTAGGCAAAACACCCTGCGCGGTCAATCTGCGCTTCGCGCAAAAAGCCCAGCAGGTGCTCAAATTCTTCTTCGGTCTCGCCCGGGAATCCAGCGATGAAGGTGCTGCGAATGACCAACTCGGGACACAACTCACGCCAGCGCTGGATGCGCTCCAAGTTTTTCTCGCCGCTGGCCGGACGCTTCATGCGGCGCAGCACATCGGGGTGGCTGTGCTGAAAAGGCACATCCAAATAAGGCAACACCAAGCCCTGCGCCATCAAGGGGATGATGTCGTCTACGCTGGGGTAAGGGTAGACATAGTGCAACCGCACCCAGGCACCGTGCTCGCGGGCCATCTCGCCCAGGGTCTGCACCAGCTCCAACATGCGGGTCTTGACCGGCTTGCCGTCCCAAAAACCGGTGCGGTATTTCACATCCACGCCGTAGGCCGAAGTGTCTTGGCTGATGACCAGAAGCTCTTTGACGCCACCTTCAAACAAGGCTTTGGCTTCTTTGAGCACATCACCAATCGGGCGCGAGACCAAATCACCCCGCATCGACGGGATGATGCAAAAGGTGCAGCGGTGGTTGCAGCCTTCGCTGATCTTCAAATACGCATAGTGTCGGGGTGTGAGCTTGAGGCCCGCTTCGCCAAAGCCACCGGGCACCAAATCCAGAAAGGGGTCGTGCGGCTTAGGCAGGTGCGTGTGCACCGCGTCCATGACCTCTTGGGTGGCGTGGGGTCCGGTCACCGCCAACACGCTGGGGTGCATTTCCCGCACCATGTTGCCGCCGCCCTCGCCTGTTTTGGCACCCAGGCAACCGGTCACGATCACTTTGCCGTTCTCGTTCAAGGCTTCGGCAATGGTGTCCAGACTCTCTTGGATGGCTTCATCGATGAAGCCACAGGTATTCACAATAACAAGGTCAGCGCCTTCAAAGGTCTTGGAGGTCTGGTAGCCCTCGGCACTCAGTTGGGTCAGAATCAGCTCGGAATCGGTCAGCGCTTTGGGACAACCCAGACTGACAAAACCCACTTTGGGGGCAGGCTGGCTGGTGGGCAAGGAGGCGGTAGCAGTCATTTCACTCATCCCGCCATTGTCCCTGCAAAAACGACCGGCTTGTGACAAAGGGGCATCCAGCGCCCATCAAGTTCTCAAACCCATGACGCCCAAGAGCTGTTCTGTGTTCTTCTGAATCTGCTTTTGCATCTGCTCCTGCATCTGCGTCATCACGTTTTGAGAGGGGTTGGCAAGACCCGAAAACATGTTGTGCATCATGGGCGTTTGCCACTGCATGAACTGGGCCCACACTTCCGGACTGAGCGCCGGGCTGGACTCGCTGAGCTTGCTTTGCCAATCCATGAAGGACTGCACATGGCTCTCCAAATAAGAACCCATGTGACCCTGCATGGCATGACCATAAAAACGGATGATGTTGGACAGCACCGCCTCGCTGAACATGGGCACACCCGCCGATTCCTCTTCCAAAATGATCTGCAGCAAGATGGAACGCGTCAGGTCTTCTCCGGTTTTGGCGTCGACCACCACCAGGGGTGATGCGGCCATGACGAGTTTTTTGATTTCAGCCAGCGTCACATAGGTGGAGCTCTGTGTATCGTACAAGCGCCTGTTGGGGTACTTCTTGATGGTGCGCACAGACCGAGGCTCAGCAGCGCTGGCGCTCCCGGCTGGCTGGGTCGACTTGGCTTGGGGCTTGACCGGCACTGAAAACTCCTGATGGGGCACTGCCATTGAAAAATCTGCTGCAATGCAACATTCTAGGCAATCACCCATGGGGTACATGCCTTGGTTTACCCTGAGCCCGCCAAGACAAAGTGCCGAAAAATCTGCCAGCTTTTTTGTTGCAAGTCACCCCGATCCACCCTCTTTACCTGCGAAAATACGAAACTATGTTCACCGGAATCATCACCGGCGTGGGGCGAATCGTCGCCATCCACGACCTGGGTCGCTCTTTACACCACGGCAAGCGCCTCACCATCGAGGCCCCCGCCGGGTACCTTGACGATGTGGGTTTGGGCGACAGCATCGCCCTCAACGGCGCTTGCATGACCGTCACCACCTTCAGCCCCGAGAGCCATCAGTTCACGATCGACATTTCGGCCGAGTCACTGGACAAAACCAGCGGGTTGGACCAGCAAGGCGCCATCAACCTCGAAAAAGCACTGCGGGCCCACGACCGCCTGGGCGGGCACATCGTGTCGGGCCATGTGGATGGCGTTGGGCAAATCAGCCATTTCGAGCAAATCGGTGAAAGCTGGGAGCTGCGCATCCTGGCACCACACACCCTGGCCAAATACCTGGCCTATAAAGGCTCGATCACCGTCAATGGCGTGAGCCTCACCGTCAACCGCGTGGCCGATCTGGCCGATGGCTGCGAGATCAGCATCAACCTGATCCCCCACACCGTGGACAACACCGCCCTGGGCAGCCTGAAAGCAGGCAGCCGAGTCAACCTCGAAATCGACACCGTGGCCCGTTATGTTGAGCGCATGCTCAGCGCAGGCCTGACTCAGAAAGACACCGCATGAACGCGCCCGCGCAACTGACCCCCGTGGCGATTTCGCCTGTCGAAGAGATCGTGGCCGACATGAAAGCTGGCCGGATCGTGATCCTGGTCGACGAGGAGGACCGCGAAAACGAAGGCGATCTGGTGCTGGCGTCTGACCATGTCACGCCCGAAGCCATCAACTTCATGGCCCGCTTTGGCCGGGGCCTGATTTGCCTCACACTCACCCGCGAGCGCTGCGAATTCTTGAAGCTCCCGCCCATGGCGGCCCGCAACGGTACCGTCTACAGCACGGCCTTCACCGTGTCGATTGAAGCCGCCGAAGGCGTGACCACCGGCATCTCTGCTGCCGACCGCGCCCGCACGGTGCAAGTGGCCGTCGCCAAAACCAGCCAACCCACGGACCTGGTGCAACCCGGCCACATCTTCCCGCTGCAAGCGGTGGACGGCGGTGTGCTCATGCGTGCCGGTCACACCGAAGCGGGCTGTGACTTGGCCGCCATGGCCGGTTGCTCCCCCTCGTCCGTGATCTGCGAGATCATGAAAGACGACGGCACCATGGCCCGTCTGCCCGATTTGCAAATTTTCGCGGCCGAGCACGGCCTGAAAATCGGCACCATCGCCGACCTGATCGAATATCGCAGCCGCAACGAATCGCTCGTCGAGCGCATCGGCAGCCGCAGCCTGCAAACCGCCCACGGCGAGTTCACTGCACACGCCTTCCGTGACCAACCCAGCCAAACCGTCCACCTGGCCTTGGTCAAAGGCACGTGGTCAGCCGACTCTGAAGTGGCCGTGCGTGTACACGAGCCGCTGTCGGTGCTCGACGCCCTCGAAGTCAACCGCGCCATGCACTCTTGGGGCTTGGATGCGAGCCTGAGCTACATCAACGCCCAAGGCTGCGGCGTGGCCGTGCTGCTCAACTGCGGTGAATCGGCAGACCAGTTGCTGGCCCAATTTGAAGGCCGTGCCCGCTCGGCCCAAGCCCCTGAACGCGGCAAGATGGACCTGCGCACCTACGGTGTCGGCGCCCAAATTCTGCGCGAGTGCGGCGTGCACAAAATGCGCCTCATGGGAAACCCGCGCCGCATGCCAAGCATGACCGGCTACGGCCTCGAAATCACCGCTTACATCCCCAAGGAATAAACATGCAAGGCGCCAACCAAGGCCAGGCCGAAGAACTCGACGGCCAATTTCTGCACATCGGCATCGTGCAAGCCCGCTTCAACGAAGACATCACCAATGCACTGGCCAAAGCCTGCATCGAAGAACTCGAAGCCTTGGGTGTGACCAGCATCGACCACGTCATGGTGCCGGGTGCACTGGAAGTGCCCGTGGTCCTGCAGGCCATGGCCGAGCGGGCCGAGTACGACGCGCTGATCGCATTGGGCTGCATCATCCGTGGCGAGACCTACCACTTTGAGCTGGTGGCCAACGAATCGGGTGCGGGCGTGAGCCGTGTGGCACTGGACTACAACCTGCCCATTGCCAACGCGATTTTGACCACCGAAAACCTGGAGCAAGCGATTGCTCGGCAAACCGACAAAGGCCGCGACGCGGCCCGCGTGGCGGTCGAGATGGCCTGCATCATGGACGACCTGTCAGCCGACATGGCCGAGTTGGCCGACGATCTGGACGACGAAGAGACCCCCCGATGACCGAAACCAGCCCGACACCGGAGACCGCAGACGCAGGCCAAAAGCCCGCTGCCGGCACCCGCAAATCCTCGGCTAAGCCCGCCCGCAGCCGTTCGCGCGAATTCGCACTTCAGGCGCTGTATCAGCACTTGGTGGGCCGCAACGAAGCCTCGGACATTGACGTGTTCACCCGCGACCTGTCAGGATTTCACAAAGCCGACTCGGCTCACTATGACGCCCTGCTCTACGGCTGCACCGAACAAGCCCAAAGTTTGGATGCGCTCATCGCGCCCAAGCTCGACCGCAGCTTTGCCGAAATCTCCCCCGTTGAGCGGGCCATCATGTGGATCGGCGTGTATGAAATGCAGCACTGCCTCGATGTGCCTTGGCGCGTCGTGCTCAACGAGTGCATCGAGTTGGCCAAAGACTTTGGCGGCACCGACGGGCACAAGTACGTAAACGCCGTGCTGAACGGCCTGGCCCCCGAGTTGCGCAGCGCCGAAGTGCAGGCCGACCGCCAGTCTGGTCGAGCCAAATAAGTCTCTGACCATGCGCATCTCTGAGCGAGCCGAGCGGATCGAGCCCTTTTGGGTGATGGAAGTGGCCAAGGCCGCTTCGCAAAAAGCCCGTGAAGTCGCCCACACCGACCGGCCCGTGGTGTTTCTGAACATCGGCGAGCCCGACTTCACCGCCCCGCCCCGCGTGCAAGCCGCTGCACAAGCAGTCGTCGCCTCCGGCCAAATCCAATACACCCCCGCGCTGGGCTTGGACGCCCTGCGCCAAGCCATCAGCAACTGGTACGCGCAGCGCTTTGGTGTGCAGGTGCCCGCCAGCCGCATCGTGGTCACCGCGGGCGCATCGGCCGCATTGCAATTGGCATGTTTGGCACTCATCGACCAGGGCGATGAAATCCTCATGCCCGACCCGAGCTACCCCTGCAACCGCCATTTTGTGAGTGCCGCAGAGGGCACTGCGGTCCTGCTGCCCACCAAGGCCGAGGAGCGTTTTCAATTGAGCGCTGCCAAAGTGGCCGCAGCTTGGGGCCCCAAGACCCGTGGCGTTTTACTGGCCTCGCCCTCCAACCCCACAGGCACCTCGATCGACCCGGCCGAGTTGGCCCGCATCATCGATGTGGTGCGCAGCCACGGGGGGATCACCTTGATCGACGAGATTTACCTCGGCCTGAGCCATGACGATCAGTTTGGTCAAAGCGCCCTGGTCTTGGGTGACGACGTGATCAGCATCAACAGTTTCAGCAAATACTTCAACATGACCGGCTGGCGTCTGGGCTGGCTGGTGGTGCCCGAGCAACTCACGCCTGTGATGGAGCGCCTGTCGCAAAACCTCTTCATTTGCGCGAGCAGCGTGGCCCAGCATGCGGCCTTGGCCTGCTTTGAGCCCGAGAGCCTCGCCGAATACGAACGCCGCCGCGCCGAATTCAAACTCCGGCGCGACTACTTCATCCCGGCCTTGAACGAACTGGGACTGACGGTGCCTGTGGCCCCCGATGGCGCGTTTTACGCGTGGGCCGACTGTTCAGCAGCCTGCCAAAAGCTGGGCCTCAAAGACAGCTGGGACTTTGCCTTTGCCGCGCTGGAACACGCCCATGTGGCCATCACGCCCGGGCGCGACTTTGGCACCGACCAAACCGCCCGCTTTGTGCGCTTTTCAACCGCCAACTCGATGACCGAACTGCAAACCGCCATCGCCCGCCTGAAAGCCTGGTTGCAGCCATGAACAGCAGCAAGCTCAGCGTTTTTGAACACCCGATCCGCATCTATTGGGAAGACACCGATGCGGGCGGCATCGTGTTTTATGCCAACTACCTCAAATTTTTTGAACGCGCCCGCACCGAATGGCTGAGGGCCTTGGGTTTTGGACAGCAAGTGCTGCGCGATCAATCGGGCGGCATGTTTGTGGTGTCCGAGACCGCCGTCAAGTACCACTCACCCGCCCGCCTGGACGACACCCTGGCCGTCACCGCCGAGTTGCAAAGCAGCGGTAAAGCCAGCCTGACCATTGCCCAGCGTGCCTATCTGCGCACAACGGGCGGATCTGACAGACTTCTGGCAGAAGGCACCATTCGCCTAGGCTGGGTTGACAGCATCACTTTGAAACCTGGCCGTATCCCGGCCCCCGTTCTGGAAGCCCTCAAATGAACCAAGACATGTCCATCGTCTCGCTGCTGCTGCACGCCAGCTTTGTCGTTCAACTGGTGGTGCTGATTTTGCTCGGGATCTCGGTGTCCAGTTGGGCCGCCATTGTGCGCAAGATCATGGCCATCAAACGCATCAAAAGCCTGAACGAAGAGTTTGAGCGCGTCTTTTGGTCGGGCACCAGCTTGAATGAGTTGTTCAACTCAGCCAGTCAGAACGCCAAAATGTCTGGCCCCATGGAACGCATTTTTGCCAGTGGTATGCGCGAGTACCAAAAACTGCGTGAGCGACGCATCACCGACCCTGGCACCTTGCTCGATGGTGCACGCCGCGCCATGCGGGCCAGCTTCCAGCGCGAAATGGATGTCGCTGAATCTCAACTGGCCTTCCTCGCATCCGTGGGCTCCATCTCGCCCTATGTGGGCTTGTTTGGCACGGTGTGGGGCATCATGCACGCCTTCACCGGGCTGGCCAGTTTGCAGCAAGTGACTTTGGCGGTGGTGGCACCGGGTATTGCCGAAGCGCTGGTCGCCACGGCCATTGGCCTGTTTGCCGCCATCCCCGCCGTGCTCGCCTACAACCGCTTTTCACACGACGTGGACCGCATCGCCATCAAGCTGGAAACCTTCATCGAAGAGTTCTCCAACATCCTGCAACGCAGCCTGGGCTCGGCCAGCTCGGCCTCCGGCCACTGAAAGGACCACCATGCCCGCTGCTTCATCCCGTGGCCGTGGCCGCCGCACCATCTCCGAAATCAACATGGTGCCCTTCATCGACGTGATGCTGGTTTTGCTTATCATCTTCATGGTCACAGCACCGATGATCACGCCCAGCATGGTGGACCTGCCCAGCGTGGGCA
>JANQXJ010000280.1 GCA_030729445.1 Limnohabitans sp.
GGGCCTCGACCATGCTGGCCATGGTGCTGGCCGTGCCCATGGTCATGCAGTGGCCATGGCTGCGGTGCATGCAGCTTTCGGCTTCAAAGAAGTCCTGCAACTTGAGCGTGCCCGCACGCACTTGCTCGCTCATGCTCCACACGCCGGTGCCCGAGCCGAGTTCTTGGCCGCGCCATTTGCCGTTCAGCATGGGACCGCCAGAGACGCCAATGGTGGGCAAGCCCACGCTGGACGCGCCCATCAACAAGGAGGGCGTGGTTTTGTCGCAGCCCATGAGCAGCACCACACCGTCGATCGGGTTGCCACGGATGCTTTCTTCAACGTCCATGGACGCCAGGTTGCGGTACAGCATGGCGGTGGGGCGCAGCAGGGTTTCGCCCAGAGACATGACGGGGAATTCGAGCGGGAAGCCGCCTGCCTCGTACACGCCGATCTTGACCTGCTCGGCCAGGGTGCGGAAGTGCGAGTTGCAGGGCGTGAGTTCGCTGAAGGTGTTGCAGATGCCAATGACCGGGCGGCCGTCGAATTGGTCGTGTGGCACGCCCTTGCCCTTGACCCAGCTTCGGTAGGCAAAACCATCTCGGTCTTGGCGACCAAACCATTGCTGGCTGCGCAGGTCTTCGGGTTTTTTGCGGGGTGGGCTGCCGTTGTTGTCGCTCATGGTGCGTGTCCAGTTGGAGTTGAATCGTGAATTTTGAAAATCCTATCGTATGACGATAGAAAAACAAGCGTGCTTTGTAAAGCCAGCGACATGGGGCAAACCCTAGACGCCAAGACGACTGATCCTAGGGTTTACCAGAGTCCGTTTAGGGTGGTCAATCATCATATGATAGCCCGCTCGATTGCTGAATCACCATGGCGAATAATTTCCATAAAAATTCTCTTGATTTATTAGGCCATGCCATTTTGTCTGGCCGCTATGCGGTGGGCGCAAGTTTGCCCCCAGAGCCGATTTTGTGTGAAGAGCTGGGCGTAAGCCGCACCGTGGTGCGCGAGGCCATCAAGTCTCTGGTGGCCAAGGGTTTGTTGTCCACGGGTCCCAAAGTAGGCACCCGCGTCATGCCCGATGCCCACTGGAACTGGTTTGACCCCGATGTGGTGGCCTGGCAGGCCCGCTGCGGCCTGACACCCGAATTTTTGAAAGACTTGCAGGAGCTGCGGCGTGTGGTAGAGCCGGCTGCTGTTCGCCTGGCCGCCGAGCGGGCCACACCCGAGGACATTGCCCACATCGAAGCCGCTTATGCTGGCATGAAGCAAGCAGTAGAAGAGGGCGGTGATTACGTCACACACGATCTGCGTTTTCACGAAGGTTTGCTGAAGGCCTCGCACAACCGCATGTTGGTGCAAATGAGCAAGGCGCTCAACGCCTTGCTGCGCACCAGTTTCGAGATTTCTACCCGCATCCAGGATGGCACCAAGACCTCCTTGCCCTTGCACCGCGCGGTGCTTGACGCTGTCATCGCCCGCAACCCGGCGAAGGCCGAGCGTGCTGTCATGGTCTTGATCGAAGGGGCAAGGCAAGACATCGAGCATGTGCTGGCTTCACGCCGCAAATTGCCAGTCGTCTCGGGCGTGGCCACGCCCATTAAATCGAAAGCCCGGCTTGTCAAGCGAGCCGCCAAGGAAGTGGCCTGAGCCGCAAGACACCCATGCAAACCACCATCAATACTTTTTTCAAACTGCTGGAATTTCTGGTCGTGGCCTGCATGGTGGCCATGGTCATCATGGTCTTTGGCAACGTGGTGCTGCGCTACGGCTTCAACTCTGGAATTTCCATCTCGGACGAGATGTCGCGTTACTGCTTCATCTGGCTGACCTACATCGGCGCCATGGTGGCCATGCGCGACAAAACACATTTGGGTGTGGACACGCTGGTGCGGCGTTTGCCGCTGGGCGGCAAAAAAATGTGTTTGTTTTTGAGCGAATCCTTGATGCTTCTTTGCAATGTGTTGTTCTTTTTAGGCACATGGAAGATGCACGATCTGCAGGTGACCAGTTATTCTGTGGTGGTGGGTATTTCCATGATCTGGATTTATGGCATTGGTTACGTCACAGCCGCCGTCATGGGCATCATGAACGTGCACAAATTGGTGCGCTTGCTAACGGGGCGCTTGGCCGATTCTGAACTGGTCAACGTGGTGGAATCCGAAGATCACGTGATCATGGCCGAAACCGAGACCGAGACTGGTGTGCGGGGTCGCGCATGACCGTCGCTGTGTTTGTGTTCAGCTTGTTGGGTGCGATGGCACTGGGCGTGCCAGTGGCTTACTCGCTGTTGGTTTGCGGTTTGTGCTTGATGGCCTACATGGCCAGCAACGGCATGATCCACGCCTTTGACAGTCAGATTCTGGCGCAGCGTTTTGTGGACGGCGCGGACAATTTCCCCTTGCTCGCCGTGCCTTTCTTTTTGTTGGCCGGTGAGTTCATGAACGCGGGTGGCCTGAGCCGCCGCATCGTGAACCTGGCCATGGCTTGGGTGGGGCATTTCAGGGGTGGCCTGGGTTATGTGGCCGTCATGGCTGCCGTCATCATGGCTTCGTTGTCCGGTTCGGCCGTGGCCGACACGGCGGCGCTGGCGGCCTTGCTGATCCCGATGATGAAACGGGCCGGTTACGACGTGGGCCGCTCGGCGGGTTTGATTGCCTCGGGCGGCATCATTGCGCCGGTGATTCCGCCCTCCATTGGTTTCATCATCTTCGGTGTGGCGGCCAACGTGTCCATCACCAAGCTGTTTTTGGCCGGCATTGTGCCGGGCATTTTGATGGGCGCGGCCGTGGGCCTGACCTGGTGGTGGCTGGCCAAGCGCGAGAACGTGCAGCCCGCACCCCGCATGCCCATGGCCGAAAAGATCAAAGCCACACGCGAAGGCGTTCTGGCGCTGGGCTTGCCGGTCTTCATCATTGGCGGCATGAAGTTTGGCGTGTTCACCCCGACCGAGGCGGCCGTGGTGGCAGCGGTTTACAGCTTTGTCGTGGGTGCTTTTGTCTACCGAGAATTACAGTGGTCCAAGCTGTATGGCCTGACCTTGGCGGCTGGCAAGACAACCTCGGTCATCATGTTTTTGGTGGCAGCGGCCATGGTCAGCGCCTGGCTCATCACCGTGGCCAACATTCCGGCCGAAGTGGCCCGGATGATGGAGCCGCTCATGGACAACAAGACCTTGCTCATGGTGGTGCTAATGGTCCTGGTGGTGGTGGTGGGCACGGCACTCGACTTCACGCCCACCGTGTTGATTTTGACGCCGGTACTCATGCCCTTGGTCATCAAGGCAGGCATTGATCCGGTCTACTTTGGCGTGCTGTTCATCATGAACAACGCGATCGGCTTGATCACCCCGCCCGTGGGCACCGTGCTCAATGTGGTCTGTGGAGTGGCCAAGATCAACATGGACACGGCCTTCAAGGGTGTCATGCCTTTCTTGCTGGCGCAGTTGGGGGTGCTGGCCTTGTTGATTGCTTTCCCGTCCATCGTCATCGTGCCGATGAAGTGGATGCTGAGTTGATTTCGTAACCCTGTGTTTTTTATAAAGGAGACATTCATGTTGAAACGCAGAAATCTGGTGACCCTGATCGCGGGCACATTCCTGGTGGCCTCGAGCGCCATGGCGCAGTTTGCCGACCGCAACATCAAGTTCACCAACGGTGTGAACGAAGACCACCCGGTGGGCGTAGGCGTCAAGAAAATGCAAGAAGTGCTGGCCGCTAAAACCGGCGGCAAGATGAAGATCACGGCCTTCTGGGGCGGCGCAGCCGGTGGCGACTTGCCAGCCACCCAAGCTTTGCGTGCAGGCACGCAAGAGATGGTCTGCACTTCCAGCTCGCCGCTGGTGGGCATCGTGAAAGAGTTGGGTGTGTTTGACCTGCCTTTCCTGTTTGCCAACGAAAAAGAAGCTGACGCGGTGCTCGACGGTGCAGCAGGCAAGTACTTCAATGCCAAGCTCGAAGCCGCTGGCTTGGTGAACCTGGCTTATTGGGAAAACGGTTTCCGTAACCTCACCAACAGCAAGCGCCCTGTGACCAAGCTGGAAGACTTCAGCGGCGTCAAAGTGCGAGTGATGCAAAACAACATCTTCCTGGATACCTTCAAGACATTGGGCACCAACGCTGTGCCCATGGCTTTTGGCGAGGTCTTCACCGCTCTGGAAACCAAGACCATCGACGGCCAGGAAAACCCCTTTGTGACCATTGAAACTTCCAAGTTCAATGAAGTGCAAAAGTACCTGAGCGTGACACGCCACGCCTACACACCGTTCTTGATTTTGTACAGCAAGAAACTTTGGGATCAGCTCAACCCACAAGAGCAAGCTGTGCTGCGTGAAGCCGCTATGGAAGGCCAGAAAGTGCAACGCGCCGCCAACCGTACCTTGAACGAAAAATCCCTGACCAGCCTGAAGACCAAGGGCATGCAGGTCAATGAGGTGAGTGCAGCCGAACAAAACCGCATTCGTGCCAAAGTCGCTTCGGTGTACGACAAGCACAAAGACTCGATCGGAACGGATGCCATCAAGGTGGTGCAAGACGAGTTGAAGAAGTCGCGCGGCGGTTGATTCTTCGCGCTCAGCCTTTTTGCTGAACCGACAAGCTCCACAGCCTAACGCTGTGGGGCTTTTTTAACGACTGAAAGGGGTGTTGCCATGAAAATCACGCAACTCGAAACCATCCGCTTGGGCGAATTTCCCAACATCATCTGGGTGCGCCTGCACACCGACGAAGGCCTGGTGGGCCTGGGCGAGACCTTCATGGGGGCGCAAGCGGTGGAAGCGTATTTGCACGAATGGGTGGCGCCCAAACTGGTGGGCCAAGACCCGCTGGCCATCGAGTCTCGCCAGCGCGACATCACCGGCTATTTGGGCTGGCGTGGGTCTGGTGTCGAGACACGCGGCAACTCGGCGGTGGACATTGCGTTGTGGGACATCTTTGGCAAAGCCGCAGGCATGCCGGTCTATACCGCGCTGGGCGGCAAAAGTCGTGACGAGATCCGTGTGTACAACACCTGCGCGGGTTACCAGTACATCCGCAGCAACGTGAACCAGACCAGCAGCAATTGGGGTCTGGGCAATAACGCCGGGCCCTATGAAGATTTGCAAGGCTTTTTGCACCGCGCCGACGAAGTGGCCGAGTCGCTGCTGAGTGAAGGCATCACGGGCATGAAAATCTGGCCGTTTGATGTGGCGGCTGAAAAGTCGCATGGCCAGTACATCAGCCCGCAAGACCTGAACACGGCGCTCGAGCCGTTTCGAAAAATTCGAAATGCGGTGGGCGACAAGATGGACATCATGGTGGAATTCCACAGCCTCTGGCGTTTGCCCATGGCACAAAAGATTTCACGCGCCTTGCAAGAATTCGATACCTTCTGGCACGAAGACGCGATCCGCATGGACAGCCTCGATTTGCTCAAGCAGTATGCGGTGGACTGCAAGGCGCTGATTTGTGCGAGCGAGACGCTGAGCTACAAATGGGGCTTCAAAGACTATTTACAAACGGGCGTTGCAGGGGTCGCCATGCTCGATTTGAGTTGGTGCGGAGGCCTGACCGAGGCCCGCAAAATCGCCGCCATGGCCGACGCTTGGCAACTGCCCGTGGCCCCACACGACTGCACAGGGCCGGTGGTGTGGGCTGCGTCCACCCACTTGTCTCTGCACGCGCCCAATGCGCTGATTCAGGAAAGCGTGAGGGCTTTTTACAGTGGATGGTACAAAGAGCTGGTGACCGAGTTGCCGCAGGTGAAAAACGGCATGATCAGCCTGAACGACAAGCCGGGTTTGGGCTTGGAGTTGCTGCCCGACCTGCACAAGCGGGCCGATGCAGTGGTGCGGGTGAGCTGAACAAAAAGAGGCCTCAAGGCGTCATGGATCCCGGATCAAGTTCGGGATGACAGAATCCGGGGGGGTTTGTCATCCCGTGCGAAGACCCGGGATCCAGTGTGTGGCACTGCCCTTTGCAAATGCCTTCAGTGTGCAATGGATCCCGGCTCAAGGCCGGGTTGACAGAGTGTGACGATCGCCGGGACGTGTACACATTGAGTCAGCCGATCAGCCACGCCCCACAAACGGCATGTTGGTCGCCATCACGGTGGTGAACAGGATGTTCGCCGACAGGGGCAGACGGGCCATGGTCATGAAAGTCTCGACCACGGCGGACATGTCCATGCGTGGCTCGGCTTTGATGGACAGGTCAGCCTGGTGCACGCCCGAGGCCATTTTCAGTGTCATGTCCGAGGCCACGTTGCCAATGTCGATTTGGCCCACGGCGATGCTGTAGGGTCGACCATCCAAAGAAGCGGCGCGGGTCAGGCCCGAGATGGCATGTTTGGTGGCGGTGTAGGCGATCGAGCCGGGGCGCGGCACATGCGCAGAGATCGAGCCGTTGTTGATGATGCGGCCGCCCTGCGGGCTTTGCTCTTGCATCAACTTGAAGGCATACGACAAAGTGTAGAACGCGCCGTTCAGGTTGATGTCCACCGCGCGGCGCCATTCGTCGCCGGACAGGTCACCAGGCAAGGTGTAAGGCAGAGAAATGCCCGCGTTGTTAAAGACCAAATCAAGGCGACCAAAGCGCGAGCGGATCTGATCAAACAGCGCTTTGACTTCGGGCTCTTTGGACAGGTCGGTGGGGATGGCGTGGGCGTTGCCAGCGTTGGCACCAGCTTCGGCCACGGCAGAGGCCAGCGCGTCGGCGCGACGGCCGACCAGAACGACTTGCCAGCCTTCTTTGAGCAAGGCCAGTGCGCAGGCTTTGCCGATGCCAGAGCTGGCACCGGTGACGAGGGCGATTTTGGACATGGTGTGTACTTTCTAAAGAGGCCTTGAAACCCCTGATTTTCAGGCGTTTTGGAAAGAAATCTGTACCTTGAGTGACTGGCTCTTGTCGGCGGCCAGGTCAAAGGCTTCGATGGCGCGGTCCAGGGGCAAGACGCTGGTGATGACGGGCTTGCCGTTGACCAGACCTTCGTTCAAAAAGCGCACGGCCGTGGCGAATTCGGCGTGGAAGCGGAAGGTGCCGCGCAGGTCCACCTCTTTGGCCACGATTTGTGTCATGGGCAGGCTGATGTCGCCGCCCATGCCCACGGTGATCAGCACGCCCCGGGGCACGATGGTGTCCAAGCCCACACGCAAAGCGGCTTCGCTGCCAGAGGCTTCAAACACCACGTCAAACTGGCCTTTGTCCACCTTGTAGGCATCCAGCGCTTGGGGTTGGGTCTTGAGGTTGATGGTCTCGTCCGCACCCATCTCCTTGGCGCACTTGAGTGGCAAGTCGGCGATGTCGGCAGCGACGATGCGGGCGGCACCTGCACGGCGCAAAGCGCCAATCAAGAGCGAGCCAATCGGGCCGCAACCGGTCACCAGCACCTGTTTGCCCAAAACGCTGCCCGCCCGCTGGATGGCGTGCAGGCCCACGGACAAAGGCTCGGCCAGCGCAGCTTCAGACAGGCTCAGGTGGTCGGCAATCGGGTGGGCCTGGTAGCCCTCAATGATCAGCTGCTCGCTGAAGCCCCCTTGGATGTGCGGGAAGGGCATGGCGCTGCCGTAAAAACGCATGTTCAAACAGTGGTTGTGCTGGCCCGCCTGACAAAAGCGGCAGTGACCGCAGGGGCGCGAAGGCGAGATGGCGATGCGCTGGCCTTGGGGTATGCCGCTCACACCTGCACCCACACCATCCACCACACCCGAAATCTCGTGGCCCAGCGCAATCGGCTGCTTGATGCGCACGGTGCCAAAACCGCCGTGCTGGTAGTAATGCAGGTCCGAGCCGCAAATGCCGCCGTAGGCCACATTCACGCGCAGTTGGTGTTCGCCCAAGGCGGGCAGTTCGGTCTCTTCGATGCGCAGGTCTTGGGCCGAGTGGCAGACAACGGATTTCATGGGAGGTTCCTCGCAAAAACTTCAAAGGGTGGCGGTCACGCCGCCGTCAACGTAAAGGATATGGCCATTCACAAAGCGCGAAGCGTCTGAGGCCAGAAAGACGGCCGCGCCGCCCAGGTCTTGCACATCGCCCCAGCGGCGGCTCGGTGTTCGGCCCACCAGCCAGCTGCTGAAGGCCGGGTCGTCCACCAGTTTTTGGTTCAATTCGGTCTTGAAGTAGCCCGGGCCAATGCCATTGACGTTGATGCCGAACTGGCCCCAGTCGATGGCCATGCCTTTGGTGAGCATTTTGACCGCGCCCTTGGTGGCGGTGTAGGGCGCGATGCCGGGGCGACCCAGCTCGCTTTGCACCGAGCAGATGTTGATGATCTTGCCGCGACCGCGCGGAATCATTTTTTTGGCCACCGCCTGGCCCACGAAGTACACGCTGTCCAGGTTGGTTTTCATGATCGTGTGCCAGTCGGCATCTTGGTATTCATGCAGCGGACCACGAATCTGCATGCCCGCGTTGTTGACCAGGATGTCGATGGGACCTTGGGCTTCGATCTGGTCGACAGCCGCACGCACACTGTCGGCATCGGTCACATCAAACACCGCCGTGCTGACCGACAAGCCGTGAGCCCTCAAACTCTGCGCAGCAGCTTCGACTTTGCTGGCCGTGCGGCCGTTCAGGACGACGTGTGCGCCGGCTTGCGCCAGCGCCTCGGCCAGTGCCAAGCCAATGCCAGCAGACGAGCCGGTGATCAGGGCGCGGCGGCCCGTGAGTTGGAAAGTGTCAAGAATGGTCATGTTGGAACCCGTACTGCCATGGATGGATGCGTCACAAGGTGAAAGACTTCATCACCAGGTCTAGGCCGTGATCGTGGCTCAATCGGTGGGCAGCGCGTATTCGTCTGCGCTGAACACGGTGTGGAACACGGTGCCATCGAACATGGCAATCATGTCTTTGGACACTTCTTTGCTTTTCATGCGCACCTCGGAGGCCAGGGCGATCTCGATCGCCTCGCGGCTGGGGTAACGCACGGCCAGCACCATGCCAAAGTGGGGGTCGGCCACATCGCTTTCGACCTGGCGCAAGACGCGCACTTCTTGTGCGCCCGGAAAGCGGGTCCACAGTGGCACCAGGTTGTCGCGGATGTAGCGGTTGAAAGCGTCCTCCATGCCTGGTTTGACTTGACCTTGGAAAAATGCGCAGCGGATGAACATGTGGGGGCTTTCTTAACAATCAGAGGGCAGGGTGCAGGCGGCTGTGCAAGGCATTGAGCGCTTGCGCGACCATGTCTTGAACGGGGTCGGTGATGGACAGGTGAATCACGTCGGTTTCATCGGCCTGGGGTTTTTCGAGGGTGCGGAACTGGCTGTCGAGCAAGCCCGGCTGCATGTAGTGACCCACGCGTTGGCGCATGCGTTGTTCGATCAAATCGAAGTCGCCATCGAGAAAGACAAAACACACATCGCCCGCTTGTTTGCGGATGCGCTCGCGGTAGACCTTCTTGAGTGCCGAGCAGGCCACCACGCGACCTGGCCCTTGCGCTTGTGCGAGGTAATGGCCAATGCGGTCCAGCCACGGCCAGCGGTCGGCGTCTTGCAGGGCAATGCCGGCGCGCATCTTGGCCACGCTCTCGGGCAGGTGCAGGTCATCGCCATCCACCATGTCCAGGCCCAGGCGTTCGCCCAAGGCGCAGGCCATGGTCGATTTTCCGCAACCAGACACTCCCATGACGATCAGGCGCAAAGGCGAGGTGTTCATGACGTTGGACCGCAGATCACTTCACCATCGCTTTGCACTCTGGCACGGGCGTGCGCAAGGGCTGACCAGAAATACCGGCTTGCATGTTGGCAAAAGCCAAATCGGCCATGGCTTGGCGCGTTTCGGTGGTGGCACTGGCCATGTGCGGCGTCAGCACCACGTTTCGAAGGCTCCACAGCGCCTCGGGTACATGGGGCTCGTTGGCAAACACATCGAGGCCCGCGCCCGCGATGGTGCCGTTTTGCAGGGCGGCGATCAGCGCCTCTTCATCGACCACGCTGCCGCGTGCGACGTTGATCAAGAAACCGCGTGGGCCCAAGGCCTTGAGCACCTCGGCGTTGATCAGGTGCTTGGTGCCTGCGCCGCCGGGCGTGATGGCCACCAAAAAGTCCACATTCGACGCGAGCGCGGTCGCTGATGGGTAAAACTGGAAACCCGAATCGGGTTTTTCGCTGCGTGCGGTGTAGGCGATGGACATGCCGAATGCGCGCGCCCGTTGCGCGATGGCCTTGCCAATGCGGCCCAGACCCACGATGCCCAGGCGTGCGCCCGAGACCTTGCGGCCCAAGGCCATGGGGCCGCTGGTCCATTGGCCTGCACGCACAAACTGGTCTGCTTGCGGGATGGCTCGGCCCACGGACAACACCAGGCCCAGGGCCAGATCGGCCACATCGTCGGTCAGCACATCGGGGGTGTGGGTGACGGGAATGCCGTGCTCGATGGCGGCGGGCACATCCACGCCGTCATAGCCCACACCAAACACCGCCACCACTTTGGCGTTGGGAAGTTGGGCGAGCAGACTGCGCGGCACGCTGGCCTCGCCCGTACCGGCGACACCCACGATGCGGGGAGCCAGGGCGGCAAAGGCTGCAGGGTCGGTCACATGGGTGCGGTCATGCACCGTGTACAGCGACTCCAGGGCTGTTTGGTAGAAGGGGTGCAGTTTGGCCACGGCCAGCACATCGGGTTTGGACAATTCACAACTCCTGATGGTCAATTTTGGACAGCGCTGTCCAAAAGGGTTAAAAAAAAGCAACCCCAGTCGAACGCCTTGGATTCGGCGGGATTGGGATCATCCGCTATGGGCCAGATTTATCTTCAAAACCATCGGGATAGCGCTATCCTATAGACCCCCTGACCCAGCACTTCTACGGATAAACCCTTGCCCAGTCCGCTTGCCCAGCCCCGAAAACACCGCGCTTCCGGCCGCGTCACCTTGAGCGATGTGGCTCGCGCTTCCGGTGTCAGCCCCAGCACCGTCTCGCGGGCGTTGCGTGGCGAACGGGCGGTGGACCCGGCTCTGATCGAGCGCGTCACAGCCGTGTCGGACATGCTCGGCTACGTGCCGGACCCGGCGGCCCGGGCGCTGGCCTCGCAGCGCAGTGACCATGTGGGCATCTTGATCCCGCTGCTGTCCAATGCCTTGTTTGTGGACCTGCTCGACGCTGCGCAAACCAGTTTCCGAGCGGCCGGTTACCAGACCCTGATGGGCGTGACGCACTACAACCCCAGCGAAGAAGAGCAACTGCTGCGTGAGCAATTGCTGCACCGCCCGGCCGGTTTGCTGGTCACCGGGCTGGAC
>JANQXJ010000281.1 GCA_030729445.1 Limnohabitans sp.
GGCCTGCATCAGGGCGCGTTCGTGCGGGTCGGTTTGTTGCGCGGCAAAAGCCTGGGTCAGGCGCTGGAGTTCTGGGTCTTCTGAGGCCGAGGTGCTCGGGGCGGCGATCGCCTGCGTCATGCGGTCCAGCAACACCTGGCGTTGGTCCAGGGGCAGGGCGGTGGTGTCGGCCACGGTGTCGGTGGCGCGGGCCAGCAAGTAGCCGATGGCCACCGGCGCCTGCAAGGCTTTGGGCAACAGGCGAATGGACAGGTCGAACGAGCGCGACACGTGGCGCAGCAACTGGCGCTGGGCTGCACTCAGGCCCGGACGCGCTGGGGTGGACGGGAATGGGGGGGGCGTGATCATGGTCAATCCCTATTGTCGCTTGACAGGTGTGGGCGCTTTGAATAGATTACTAACCAGTCAGTCATTATCATTTTCTGGATTCCCCATGCCCTTTTTGATGCCACTCGCCGCCCGGCGGGTATCTGGTTTGTGCGCGCTTGCTGCTTTAGTGACCACTTTGGTGGCATGTTCCAAGGCCGAGGCCCCACAAGAGCCCCTGCGCTCGGTCAAGCTGTTGACGGTGGCGGGCAGTGATCTGAACCTGGGTGGCGAGTACGCGGCCGAGGTGCGGGCGCGGGTGGAGTCGCGCTTGGGCTTTCGGGTGGGGGGCAAGCTGGTGCAGCGTCCCGCCGAGCCGGGGCAACGCGTGGCCGCTGGCCAGTTGCTGGCTTTGGTGGATGCGCAGGATTTTCAGTTGGCCGCGCAAGCCGCCCAGGCCCAGGTGAGTGCTGCGCAAAGTCAACGCGATTTGGCAGCAGCCGAATTCAAGCGCTTTGAGGCGCTAAAGGCGCAAAACTTCATCAGCGGTGCCGAGTTGGAGCGGCGCGAGGCCAGCCTGAAGGCGGCCGATGCGGCCCTGAACCAAGCCAAAGCGCAGGCCCAGGCGCAGGGCAACCAGGCGGGCTATGCCCGTTTAACAGCCAGCCATGCGGGCGTGATCACCGCTGTGGAGGCCGAAATCGGGCAGGTCGTGTCGGCGGGTCAGCCGGTGGTGCGATTGGCCCACGACGGCCCGCGTGACGCGGTGTTTGCTGTGTCTGAGTCGGCCATCACGGCGATCCGGTTCGGCCAGAGCATGCAGGCCACGGTGCTGAGCAACGGGCAGATGGTGCAAGGCACTGTGCGCGAAATGGCGGCCAGTGCCGACCCGGTCACGCGCACTTATGCCGTCAAGCTGGCGCTGGCGCCGAGTGTGGGCGGGGCCTTGCCTTTGGGGGCCACTTTGAATGTGCGTGCCCCCGGGGCGTCCGGTGGTGTGGCCTCGGCCATCAAACTGCCCACCAGCGCTTTGCGCCAAGAGGGGCAAGGCACGGCGGTTTGGGTCCTGGACGAAGCCACCATGACGGTCAACAGCCAAGCGGTGCAGTTGGGCCCGGTGGATGGCAACGAGGTGGTGGTCACCTCGGGACTCCAGCCCGGACAAAAAGTGGTCAGCGCCGGGGTGCATGTGTTGTCGCCCGGTCAGAAGGTGACGGTGTACGGCGCTGCGCCAGCATCGGCATCAGGGGCCTTGCCTGCAGCTTCTGCCCCACGGTGATCGCATGCGCAGCACCGACAACACCCGATTCAACCTCTCGCGCTGGGCGCTGGAGCACCCGGCCCTGACGCGCTACCTGATGGTGGTGCTGATGGTGCTGGGCATGGCGTCTTATTTCCAGCTGGGGCAAGACGAAGACCCGCCCTTCACCTTCCGTGCCATGGTGGTGCGGGCCTATTGGCCTGGGGCCACGGCCGAGCAAGTGGCCCAGCAGGTGACCGACAAGATCGAGCGCACGCTGCAAGAGGTGCCGTTTGCCGACAAGATCCGCAGCTATTCCAAGCCGGGTGAGGCGCAGATCATTTTTCAGATCAAGGACAACTCGGACCCGGCGGACGTGCCGCACATTTGGTACACCGTGCGCAAAAAGATCGGTGACATGCGCGGCAGCTTGCCGCCGGGTGTGGTGGGGCCGTTTTTCAACGACGAGTTTGGTGATGTGTACGGCGTGATCTACGCGCTGAGCGGCCAAGGGTTCACCCCGGCCGAGGTCAAAACCCAGGCTGACAGCTTGCGCCAGCAGCTGCTGCGCGTGCCCGATGTGGCCAAGGTCGAGTTGTTTGGCGTGCAAGACGAGAAGGTGTTTGTGGAGGTCTCGCAAAAGCGGCTCTCGCAAATGGGTCTGGACATGGCCAGTGTGTTGGCCCAGCTGAACCAACAAAACGCGGTGGAGTCGGCGGGCAGCATCCAGTCACCTGCCGATGTGGTGCAGGTGCGCGTGGGCGGTCAGTTCCAGAGTCTGGATGATTTGAGGGCCTTGCCGATTCGCGGCGCCTCGGGCGCGCAAATTCGCCTGTCCGACATCGCCACGGTGACTCGTGGCTATGCCGACCCGGCCAATGTGAAGGTGCGCCATGAGGGGCAAGAGGTCATTGCACTGGGCGTGTCCATGGCCAAAGGCGGCGACATCATCGCGCTGGGCAAGTCCTTGCGTGTGGCGATTGCGGCCACACAGGCCAGCTTGCCTGCAGGCATGAGCCTGACCCAGGTGCAAGACCAGCCCAGTGCGGTGTCGAGCTCGGTCAATGAGTTCATCAAGGTGCTGATCGAGGCGGTGGTGATTGTGTTGGCGGTGAGCTTTTTGGCGCTGGGGCTGCACAAGCGGCCGGGCAACAACCCCCTGTGGCGGCGCTGGACGCTGGACATCCGCCCCGGTTTGGTGGTGGGCATCACCATCCCGCTGGTGCTGGCGGTGACCTTTTTGGCCATGCATTACCTGGGTATTGGCCTGCACAAGATTTCGCTGGGCTCGCTCATCATCGCTTTGGGCTTGCTGGTGGACGACGCCATCATCGCGGTGGAGATGATGGTGCGCAAAATGGAAGAGGGCTACGACAAGGTGCGCGCGGCCACCTTCACCTATGAGCTGACGGCCATGCCCATGTTGACGGGCACTTTGATCACGGCGGCGGGCTTCTTGCCGATTGGCATGGCCAAGTCGATGACGGGCGAGTACACCTTTGCGATTTTTGCGGTCACGGTGGTGGCGCTCTTGGTCAGTTGGGTGGCTTCGGTTTACTTTGTGCCTTACTTGGGCACATTGCTGCTCAAGCCACCGGCGCATGTGGTGGCGGCCGAACAACTCGATTCGCCACAGATGTACGACACGCCGTTTTACCGGCACTTTCGCGCTTGGGTGACCTGGTGCGTCACGCACCGCTGGAAAACGATCGGCATCACCATCGCTTTGTTTGCGCTGGGCATCGTGGGCATGGGCAAGGTGCAGCAGCAGTTCTTTCCGGATTCCAGCCGACCCGAAATCATGGTGGACCTGTGGCTGCCCGAGGGCTCGCCGGTCAAGGCCAGTGAAGACATCACGCGCCGCGTGGAGCAGCGCTTGGCCCAAGAAGAGGGCGTCAAATCGGTCACGGCCTGGGTGGGCTCGGGCGTGCCGCGTTTTTACCTGCCGCTGGACCAGGTGTTTCCACAGACCAACGTGTCGCAGCTGATCGTGCAGCCGACCGACTTGAAAACCCGTGAAGTGCTGCGGGTCAAGCTGCCCGCCTTGCTGGCCCAGGAGTTCCCCGAGGTGCGCGGGCGTGTGAAATTGCTGCCCAATGGCCCGCCTGTGCCTTACCCGGTGCAGTTCCGCGTGGTGGGGCCGGACCCCAAGGTCTTGCGTCTGAAGGCCGACGAGATCAAGGCCCAGATGCGCCAGAACCCCAATACGCGCGGCGTGAACGACAACTGGAACGAGTCCGTCAAGTCGGTGCGCCTCGAGGTGGACCAGGCCAAAGCCCGCGCTTTGGGCGTGAGCAGCCAGTCCATCGCGCAGGCTTCACGCACCTTGCTGACGGGCAGCGCGGTGGGGCAGTACCGTGAAGGCGACAAGCTGATCGAGATCGTGCTGCGCCAGCCATTGGCCGAGCGCGATGCTTTGTCGGACCTGGGCCAGGCTTATGTGCCCACGGCTTCGGGTCGTTTCATTCCTTTGCTGCAAATTGCCACGCCCATCTTGGCCTGGGAGCCGGGTGTGATGTGGCGCGAGGGGCGGCAGTTTGCCATCACTGTGCAGGCCGACATCGCCGAGGGCCTGCAAGGGGCCACGGTCACCACGCAGTTGCTGCCGGACTTGAAAAAGACCGAGGCCACTTGGCAAGGCCAGGGCTTGATCGGCTATCGCATTGAGGTGGCGGGCGCGGTGGAAGAAAGCGCCAAGGGGTCGGCCTCGATCGCAGCGGGTGTGCCCGTGATGCTGTTCATCACCTTCACGCTGCTCATGCTGCAGCTGCAAAGCTTCAGCCGCGCGATGCTGGTGTTTTTGACCGGCCCCCTGGGTATGGCGGGTGTGGCGGGGGCATTGCTCGTGCTGGACCGGCCGTTTGGCTTTGTGGCGTTGCTGGGCGTGATTGCACTGATGGGCATGATCCAACGCAACTCGGTCATTTTGATCGACCAGATTGAGCAAGACCGGGCCGCAGGCATGGCCCCGTGGCAGGCGATTGTGGAGTCGGCGGTGCGGCGTTTACGCCCCATCGTGCTCACGGCGGCTGCGGCGGTGCTGGCCATGATTCCGCTGTCGCGCAGCATTTTCTGGGGGCCAATGGCAGTCGCCATCATGGGTGGCCTGATTGTGGCCACGGCCTTGACGCTGCTGGCGCTGCCGGCTATGTACGCGGCTTGGTTCCGAATTGAGCGCCCAAATCAAGCCCGTGCATGAAATTGCCCAATTGAACCCGCTAAAATAGAAAGTTGACCGATTTCAACTGGGCGGTCAGGCATGTCGGGGGCTTTCGGGCCGTTTGATAAGCCTGTCGCCCTTTTTGTTTGGACCTGCGCGGGTGGCGAAATTGGTAGACGCACCAGGTTTAGGTCCTGACGGTGGCAACACTGTGCGGGTTCGAGTCCCGCCCCGCGCACCAACCGACTTGTGGCCGATGGGTTAACCATCGGGCTGAGAGACATTCAATTAACCGAGAACGACGATGACTGTGACTGTTGAAACCCTTGAAAAGCTGGAACGCAAGATCACCCTGTCTGTGCCTGTGACGGCCATTCAGACCGAAGTGGATGCACGCCTGAAGAAAATGGCCCGCACGGTCAAGATGGACGGTTTCCGTCCTGGCAAGGTGCCCATGAATGTGGTCGCCCAGCGCTATGGTTACTCGGTGCAGTACGAAGTTTTGAACGACAAGGTGGGCGAGGCTTTTGCTGTGGCCGCCAACGAAGCCCAAGTGCGTGTGGCCGGTCAGCCCCGCATTTCCGAAAAAGAAGGCGCGCCTGAAGGCGAGCTGAACTTCGAAGCCATTTTTGAGGTCTATCCCGAAGTCAAGCTGGGCAACCTGGCCGACACCGAAGTCGAAAAATTGACCGCCGAAGTCTCTGACGCCGCCATCGACAAAACCGTGGACATTTTGCGCAAGCAGCGCCGCACCTTTGCTCAGCGTGCCCAAGACGCCGCAGCGCAAGACGGCGACCGCGCCACCATCGACTTCGAAGGCAAGATTGACGGTGAAGTGTTCTCCGGCGGCAAAGCCGACGATTTCCAGTTCATCTTGGGCGACGGCCAGATGCTCAAGGAATTTGAAGACGCCGTGCGCGGCATGAAGTCGGGTGAAAGCAAGACTTTCCCCTTGGCTTTCCCAGCCGATTACCACGGTCAAGACGTCGCAGGCAAAACCGCTGACTTCATGGTCACCGTCAAGAAAATCGAAGCCGCCAACCTGCCCGAAGTCAACGAAGCGCTGGCCAAATCCTTGGGCATCGCCGACGCCACCGTGGAAGGCTTGCGCGCCGACATCCGTAAAAACCTCGAGCGAGAAGTGAAATTCCGCTTGCTGGCCCGTAACAAGCAAGCCGCCATGGACGCCTTGGTCGCCAAGGCCGAGTTGGAGCTGCCCCAGTCGATCGTGCAAAACGAAATCGAGCGCCTGAAAGAAGGTGCCCGCGCTGATTTGAAGCAACGCGGCATCAAGGACGCCGACAAGGCCCCGATCCCTGACGACATCTTCCGCCCTCAAGCCGAGCAGCGCGTGCGCTTGGGTCTGGTTGTGGCCGAAGTGGTGCGTGGCAACACTTTGCACGCCAAGGCCGAGCAGATTCAGGCCCACATCCAAGAGTTGGCCGCCAGCTATGAGCGTCCCGATGACGTGGTGCGTTGGTACAACAGCGACAACCAGCGCATGGCCGAGGTCGAGGCGGTGGTGATCGAAAGCAATGTTTCCGAGTTCGTTTTGGCCCAGGCCAAAGTGGTCGAGAAAGCCATCTCGTTTGAAGAGCTGATGGGTCAACAGGCCTGATCGGTTATTTGAATCCTAGATGAATGGGGCTTGTGCCGGGCTTGCAGTCTGGCTCACAAGCCCCATCTCTTTGGTGGGCTTGAAAACCCGGTTAAAGTTATCCATGAAATTTCTGGAGAAAAGATGAGCGCACTGGACATCACAAATTTGGGCATGGTCCCCATGGTCATCGAGCAGTCGGGTCGTGGCGAACGCGCTTATGACATCTATTCGCGTTTGCTCAAAGAGCGCGTGATCTTTTTGGTGGGTGAGGTCAACGACCACATGGCCAACCTGATCGTGGCCCAGTTGCTGTTTTTGGAGAGTGAAAACCCTGAAAAGGACATCTCGCTGTACATCAACTCGCCCGGCGGCTCGGTGAGTGCAGGTATGGCGATTTACGACACCATGAACTTCATCAAGCCCGATGTGTCCACGCTGTGCAACGGCATGGCCGCCAGCATGGGTGCTTTCTTGCTGTCTTCGGGTGCCAAGGGCAAGCGTTTTTCGCTGCCCAACTCCAAGGTCATGATCCACCAGCCGCTCGGCGGTGCGCGTGGTCAGGCCACCGAAATCGAAATCGCCGCCCGCGAGATCGTCAAGACCCGAGCCCAGTTGAACCGCATCCTGTCCGAGAACACCGGGCAGCCATTGGAGAAGATCGAGTTCGACACCGAGCGCGACTATTACCTGTCGGCCACCGAGTCCAAAGACTACGGTTTGATCGACGAAGTGATCTCCAAACGCGCTTGAGGGTGGCCGGGCTTTCCGGCGCTCTGTCTGACGGCGTTACCTCCAAAGGGTGAACGCCGTTTTTCTTTCGTTATCATTGACGAATTCTGGATACCGAGGCGACATTTATGGCCGATAAAAAAGGCTCAAGCACTGAGAAAAACCTGTTCTGCTCCTTTTGTGGCAAGAGCCAGCATGAGGTTAAAAAGCTGATTGCAGGCCCGTCGGTGTTCATTTGCGACGAATGCATCGATTTGTGCAACGACATCGTGCGTGACGAGCTGGCCTCCACCACCACCGTGGGTGAGGGTGCCAAAGAAGGCTTGCCCACACCCCAGGACATCAAGACCAACCTCGACAACTATGTGATTGGCCAGGAAAAAGCCAAGCGCAGTTTGGCCGTGGCGGTGTACAACCACTACAAACGCCTCAAGCACAAAGAGACGTCCAAAAAAGACGAGGTCGAACTGGCCAAGAGCAACATCTTGCTGATCGGCCCCACAGGCTCGGGTAAGACCTTGTTGGCCCAGACCATGGCCCGCATGCTGGATGTGCCCTTTGTCATGGCCGACGCCACCACCTTGACCGAAGCCGGTTATGTGGGCGAGGACGTTGAAAACATCGTCGCCAAGTTACTGCAGACCTGCAACTACGACGTCGAGCGGGCCCAGCGCGGCATTGTCTACATCGACGAGATCGACAAGATCACCCGCAAGTCGGACAACCCGTCCATCACCCGCGACGTGTCGGGCGAGGGCGTGCAGCAGGCCCTGCTCAAGTTGGTCGAAGGCACCATGGCCAGCGTGCCGCCGCAAGGCGGGCGCAAGCACCCCAACCAAGACTTTTTGCAGATCGACACGACCAACATCTTGTTCATTTGTGGCGGCGCCTTCGCAGGCTTGGAAAAAGTCATCGAAAACCGCACCGAATCCGGTGGGATCGGCTTTGCTGCCACGGTCAAGAGCAAGAAGCAACGTTCGCTCACCGACGTGTTCAATGAAGTTGAGCCCGAAGACCTGATCAAGTTCGGCCTGATCCCCGAGCTGGTGGGGCGTTTGCCTGTGGTCGCTACCCTGGCCGAGCTGAGCGAAGAGGCGCTGGTGCAAATCCTGACCGAGCCGAAAAACGCAGTGGTCAAGCAGTTCACCAAACTCTTGGCCATGGAAGGCGTGGAGCTCGAAGTGCGCCCCAATGCCCTCACGGCCATGGCCCGCAAGGCACTGGCCCGCAAAACAGGCGCCCGGGGTCTGCGCTCCATCATGGAGCAGGCCCTGATTGACACCATGTTTGAGTTGCCCAATCAGGCGAACGTTGAAAAAGTGGTGGTGGACGAGTCCGTCATTGACGACAACAAACCGCCTCTGCTGGTTTACCGCGAGACGGCCAAGCAGGCCTGAGCCACATTGCCGCACACCATGAATACCCCTAAGTGTCTGTGGGTTGAAATCGCAGGTGCAGCATCCATGTGCTTTGAATTGACCTGAGGGACACACCATGTCTGGACATACACCTTTGCCGCCCACCTTGATCGAACTGCCCATGTTGCCTTTGCGCGACGTGGTGGTGTTCCCTCACATGGTGATTCCGCTGTTTGTGGGCCGCCCCAAAAGCATCAAGGCGCTGGAGTCGGCCATGGCTGCCGAACGCCGCATCATGCTGGTGGCCCAGAAAACGGCCGCCAAAGACGAACCCAGCGTGGAAGACATGTTCGACGTGGGTTGTGTGTCGACCATTTTGCAAATGCTGAAATTGCCCGATGGCACCGTGAAGGTTCTGGTTGAAGGCCAACAACGTGCCTTGGTCAAATCGATTGTCGATGGCGAAGCCCATTTTGTGGCCGCCGTGACCCCGGTGGACCCGGTTTCCGAGCAGTCCGATGACAGCAGCGAGATCGAGGCCCTGCGCCGCGCAGTGATGCAGCAGTTTGACCAGTACGTCAAACTCAACAAGAAAATTCCGCCCGAAATTCTGACTTCCATTTCCAGCATCGATGACCCCGGTCGCTTGGCCGACACCATCGCGGCCCACCTGCCACTCAAGCTTGAAAACAAGCAGCAGGTGCTGGATTTGGCCAACATCAAGTCGCGTCTGGAAAACCTCTATGCCCAGTTGGAGCACGAGGTCGATATTCTGAACGTGGACAAGCGCATCCGTGGCCGCGTCAAGCGCCAGATGGAAAAGAACCAGCGCGACTTCTACCTGAACGAGCAGGTCAAAGCCATCCAGAAAGAGCTGGGCGACGGCGAAGAGGGCGCGGACATCGAGGAAATCGAAAAGAAGATCAAGGCCGCCAAGATGTCGGCCGAGGCCCGCAAAAAGGCCGAGGGCGAGCTCAAAAAGCTCAAACTCATGTCGCCCATGTCGGCCGAGGCTTCGGTCGTGCGCAACTACCTCGATGTTCTGATTGGTTTGCCTTGGGGCAAAAAGACCAAGCTCAAGCACGATCTGGCCAATGCCGAAGACGTGTTGAACCAAGACCACTTTGGTCTGGACAAGGTCAAAGACCGCATCTTGGAATACCTCGCGGTGCAGCAGCGCGTGGACAAGGTCAAAGCGCCTATCCTGTGCTTGGTGGGGCCACCCGGCGTGGGCAAGACCTCGCTGGGCCAATCCATTGCCAAGGCCACCGGGCGCAAATACGTGCGCATGGCCCTGGGCGGCATGCGTGACGAAGCCGAGATTCGTGGGCACCGCCGCACCTACATCGGCGCATTGCCCGGCAAAGTGCTGCAAAACCTGAACAAAGTCGGCACCAAGAACCCGCTGTTCCTGCTCGACGAGATCGACAAGCTGGGCACGGACTTCCGTGGTGACCCCTCGAGCGCATTGCTGGAAGTGCTGGATCCTGAGCAAAACCATACCTTTGGTGACCATTACGTCGAGGTCGACTTTGACCTGAGCGATGTGATGTTTGTGGCGACCTCCAACTCGATGAACATCCCCTCGGCCCTGTTGGACCGGATGGAAGTCATCCGTTTGTCGGGTTACACCGAAGACGAAAAAACCAGCATCGCCATGAAGTATTTGCTGCCCAAGCAAATGACCAACAACGGCGTGAAAGATTCTGAGCTGAAGGTGACCGAAGAGGCCGTGCGCGACGTGGTGCGTTACTACACCCGCGAAGCCGGTGTGCGGTCTCTTGAGCGTGAACTGGGCAAGATCTGCCGAAAGGTGGTCAAGGCTTTGCTGCTCAAGCAAATGACGCCTCAGGTGGTGGTGAACGAGGACAATCTGAATGACTTTTTGGGTGTGCGCAAGTACACCTATGGCCGCGCCGAGCAAAAGAATCAGGTGGGCCAGGTCGTCGGATTGGCTTGGACCGAAGTGGGCGGCGATTTGCTCACCATCGAAGCGGCTCTGATGCCCGGCAAAGGCGTGATCACCCGCACCGGTTCGCTGGGCGATGTGATGAAAGAGTCGGTGGAAGCTGCTCGCACCGTGGTGCGCAGCCGCTCACGCCTCTTGGGCATCAAGGACGAGATTTTTGAGAAGAAAGATCTGCACATCCATGTGCCCGATGGCGCCACGCCCAAGGATGGACCCAGTGCGGGTGCCGCGATGACCACGGCCATGGTGTCGGCCATGACGGGTATCCCGGTGCGCGCTGATGTGGCCATGACCGGTGAGATCACGCTGCGCGGTGAAGTCACCGCCATCGGGGGTCTGAAGGAAAAGTTACTGGCGGCTTTGCGCGGTGGCATCAAGACCGTTTTGATTCCCGAAGACAACGTCAAAGACCTGCAGGACATTCCAGGCAATGTCAAAAATGGTCTGGAGATCGTGCCCGTCAAGTGGATCGACCAGGTGCTGGAAGTGGCTTTGGAAGCCAAGCCAACGCCTTTGAGCGACGAAGAGGTTGCGGCCGCTGCCTTGACCGCTGTGCCCGCAACGGCCAAAGCCGAGGCCGTGAAACATTGATGCAAAATTTTCAGGTCGACGCCAAAGTCGACCTGAAATTGAATTACAATTTGACCATTCCAGATGACAGGGCATACAATGCCCAGTTCACTGTAGTACGCGGGAATAGCTCAGTTGGTAGAGCGCAACCTTGCCAAGGTTGAGGTCGCGAGT
>JANQXJ010000282.1 GCA_030729445.1 Limnohabitans sp.
TCGGCGTGCACCGCTTCGCGGATGTCTTCAAACAGCTTGCCCGTGACCAGCGACTCGGAGTTGAAGGGCACATAGCCCACGCTGCGGCGGGCGCCGTAAAAATGCGATGTGAACGTGAGCCCGTACACACAGCAGGCCGAGCCTGAGAGGATGGTGGCAGTGCGCTTCATGCGCAAACCCACACGCAGCGAGCCGAAGGCCGGGCACATGCTTTGCGGCTGGTCGTGTGGACCGGCATCGGGTTGACGTGGGTAGTCGCGGGCGTATTGGTCCAGCACCTCGGACTTGCCCGCCTCTTTTGCGGCGGCCACCATGGCCTCGGTCCCGGCGTGGCAACCCATGCCGTCACCCTGCAGGCCTGCGGGGTTGGGTGCGTCGGTGCTGGGGTGAATCGGAATGGTGCGTGTCATGGCCGTGTCCTGTGGGTGTGTCTGCGCGAATCAGGCCGCGTCGTAGACGACTTCCAGCGAAGGCTTGATGTCTTCGTGCTTACCGACCATGTCGAACACGGTGGCAGGTTCGAGCACCACGTTGCGACCGACCACGTCGGCGCTGAACAGACCCAACAACTGGTCTTGGGTTTGAGGCTTGGGACGCTGAGGAGGGGCCTCGGCGACGTTTTTGGCCAACTCGGCAAACAGGGGTCCCCACTCACCATCAGGGCGGCCAATGATTTCGTAGCTGGCGCTCTTGCGGCGGATGTCTTCGTTGGCGGGGATCGCAGCCAACACAGGGATACCGGCGTTGGTGGCAAAGGCCTGGGCTTCGCCCGTGCCGTCGTCTTTGTTGATGACCATACCGGCCACGCCCACGTTGCCGCCGAGCTTGCGGAAATACTCCACCGCACTGCAGACGTTGTTGGCGACGTACAGCGACTGCAAGTCGTTGCTGGCCACCACAATGACTTTTTGGCACATGTCGCGGGCAATGGGCAGACCAAAGCCGCCGCAGACCACGTCGCCCAAAAAGTCGAGCAGCACGTAGTCAAAACCCCAGTCGTGGAAACCGAGTTTTTCGAGGGTTTCAAAGCCGTGGATGATGCCGCGACCGCCGCAGCCGCGACCGACCTCGGGGCCACCCAATTCCATGGCGAACACGCCATCGCGCTTGAAACACACATCGCCAATGCTCACGGCCTGGCCGGAGAGTTTGAGGCGGGAAGACGTTTCGATGATGGTCGGGCAAGCCTTGCCACCAAACAGCAAGCTGGTGGTGTCACTCTTGGGGTCACAGCCGATCAGCAGCACTTTTTTGCCCTGCTGCGCCATCATGTAAGACAGGTTGGCCAGCGTGAAGCTTTTGCCAATGCCGCCTTTGCCATAAATGGCAATGATTTGGGTTTCTTTGGTCACCTCGGAGGTGCTCACGGCGTCGGGTTCCACATCGGCCTCGCGGCGCAAAACTTCGACAAATTTGATGGGCTGTGTGGTGGTATCTGTGTTCATGCTGTGGCACTCCAATCAAGGATCATCTTGAGACAGTTCGCATCTCCGAAGGCTGTCTCGTAGGCAGAACCAGCTTGCGTCGATGGCTGGGTGTGGGTGATCAATCCGTCGAGCGACAAACGGCCGGTGTTCACCAGCTCGTTGACGGCCAACAGGTCCGGGCGCTTCCACTCCGCGGCGATGCGCATGCGTGCTTCGCGCATGAAAGCCGGTGCGTAGGCAAATGAGAGGTCTTGTTTGTAAAAGCCAGCCAGCACCAATTCGCCACCGGGACGCAGGCGCTGAATGAGGCCGTTGAGCAGGCTGCCATCGCCGCTCACGTCGTAGATGGTGCGGTAGTCGCGGCGGGGGTCGTCTTGCGGTTGCACGACGGTGTAACCCTCAGCCCCAGTGGACCGCTCGGCCTGTGTTTCCCACACGGTGGGCGCTGGCAAACCAGCCGCCACCGTCAGGCGTGCCAGCAGGCGGCCCATGACGCCATGGCCCACGATGAGTTCGGGGGCTTCAAACGGGTCTTGCTGCCCACCGCCTGAGACCGCGTGGTAAGCCGTGGCGGCCAGCGCCAGCAACACCGATTGCGCGCCCAAGTGTTCGGCCACGGGCACGACCTTTTGCTCGGTCACCACCAAACGCGATGCGGCCCCCCCAAACAGACTTTTGACACCTGTGAAGCAATTGGCGCCCGGCACAAACACGCGCTGGCCCGCTTGCACACCCGTGTCCGAAGCAGCACGGAC
>JANQXJ010000283.1 GCA_030729445.1 Limnohabitans sp.
GCCACATTGTTGAGACGGGCAACGAGAGTTGGCGCTTCAAGCACTCGCAGGCGGTCAGCCTGAAGGGTAAACAATCCAAAACGAAAGGGGGCAAAAGCACCGAGCAGCTAAACTTATCCACAACCGAATAAGCCAATTCTTTAAAAAAAACCAGTGGCTCAATATTCGATGCAAACACTGGCTCAGTTTGTCTGGCTAATCAACACTCGCCCATGCGCCCGGTTGTGCCATAAGGGATACACCCAATTCAACTACTGCCTTGCCCAGTAACAGTCAGGTAAGACGGGCGAACTTAGCATCAGCACCCTCTTCATCCAAAATCGTTTTCCCATGAACTCAACACGTCGCTTCCCTTGCCTCTGCGCCACCACCTTTGCACTGTGTCTCGCAGCTGCCCCGGCCTGGGCAGACGGCCCGGACCACGGCGAGGGAGAGGGTTCTCGCATGGGATTGGGCCTGGGGGTGGTCAGTGAGGTCTCGGCCTACCGCGGCGTGGGCACCGACACCAAGGTGGTTCCGATGTTCATGTTTGAAAACAGCTATGTGCGCGTGTTTGGCCCCAATCTCGACCTCAAACTGCCGTCTGCCGGCCCTGTGTCTTTCGCGCTGACAGCCAAGTACGACGAAAATGGCTACAAAGCCAGCGACGCCACCGAGTTGCAAGGTATGGCCGAGCGCGAAGGCGGTTTTTGGCTGGGCGCCAAAGCGAAGTGGGACACGCCTTGGGCCGAATTGTCCGCAACCGCATTGGGCGATGCATCCAACAAGAGCCGTGGGCAACAACTCGAACTGGAAGCCTCCAAGAGTTTTGGCCTGGGCAACCGGGTGCGCCTTGAACCCCACCTCGCCCTGACTTGGCTCGACAGCTCGTATGTCGACTATTACTACGGCGTGGGCGCAGGCGAAGCGAAAACCGGGCGGGCCGCTTACACCGGCACCTCAACGGTGAATACCGAGCTGGGACTGCGACTGAAAACCAACCTGGCGCCTGGGCACATGTTGATGATGGACGTGAAACACACCTTATTGGGCTCGAGTATCAAAGACAGCCCGCTGGTGGACCGCAACGGCGTATCGACCGTGTTCGTGGCCTACGTGCACCAGTTCTGACCCATTGTCGCTGCCCATGCACCGTGTACTCCTGCTGGAAGATCACACCCGTCTTGCCGCTTTGGTGCGCCACGCGCTCGAAGGCGCAGGCCTGGCCTGCGACGTTGTCGAGCGCGCAAGCGAAGCGTGGACCGCGTTGCATGCCGTGGACTACGCCGCCGTGATCATTGACCGAGGCCTGCCCGACGGCGACGGTCTCGACCTGGTTCGCCGGCTGCGGACCGCACAAAGGTTCACGCCCTGCCTGATCCTGACGGCGCGCGACGCCTTGCACGACAGAGTAGACGGGCTGGAAGCCGGTGCGGACGACTACCTGAGCAAACCCTTTCCGATGGCAGAGTTGGTGGCGCGGGTTCGCGCACTGCTTCGGCGGCCACAACACCAGGTGGCGTTGAGCCCCATGTGGTGTGGCGTGCAGCTGCTGCCCGAACAAGGGGTCATGGTTTGCGGCAGTTCAACCTGCTCGCTGCCCAGAACCGAGATGCAGATCATGCTGACACTTTTCAAAAGCGAGGGGGCCCCGGTTCGGCGCAGCGCCCTGGAGGCGGCGGCCTGGGGTGCGCAAGAAGCCGTGACCGCCAATGCGCTGGACGTTGCCTTGCACCGGTTGCGGCGCAAACTCGACAATTTGGGATCAACCCTGTTGATCAACAACATCCGTGGAGTCGGCTATGCCGTGGTGGAAGGCTGAGTGGGGCCAGAGCCTCACCGTCAAGCTTCTGGTGACCTACCTGGTCGCCTGGTTGTTGACGCTGGGAGTTTTGGGCGTGGCATTCTGGCTGCTGTTGAACGATGTGGAAGCGCACAAAGCGCAAGAGGCCACGAGGGCGATCAGCAAAACCATTGCTTTTGACGCTCAGGGTGCGCCTGCGGGGATGGATGTGCGCGGGGACCTGACATGGCTGCCCGAGGCGTTGCCGCTGGATTTCTCGTACCGGGTGGCCGACTTGTCGGGCCGCGTGTACCTGGCGTCTAGCTCCCTCGAGCCCGCGTCAATCAACGCTCAGCCCCAGATGCATGTCCATACGGTGGACCTCGTTCACCAAGGAACCACCTGGACAGTTACGGTCCG
>JANQXJ010000284.1 GCA_030729445.1 Limnohabitans sp.
GGCGCGGTTCTCAATGGAGCCGCCATACGCGTCGTTGCGGTGGTTGCTGCTGCTGCGCAAAAACTGGTCGATCAGGTAGCCATTGGCTGCGTGCACCTCCACGCCATCAAACCCGGCGGCGATGGCGTTGGCCGCTGCGCGGCGGTAATCCTGCACGATGCCCGGCAGCTCGGCCGCGTCGAGCGCACGCGGCTCGGACACGGGCTCAAACTTGGGCTGGCCGTCGACCAGCAGCACTGTTTTCGTCGCAGCCGTCAGTGCCGAAGGCGCCACGGGCGCCGCGCCACCGGGCTGCAAGCTGGTGTGTGAGACACGGCCCACATGCCACAACTGCATCACGATCTTGCCGCCTTCGGCGTGCACCGCATCGGTCACTTGCTTCCACGCGGCAACTTGTTCGGCGCTCCAGATGCCGGGCACATCGGCGTAGCCCTGGCCCTGGTGGCTGATGGCCGTGGCCTCGGTGACGATCAGGCCCGCCCCCGTGGCCGGGTTGGCGCGTTGGCGGTAATAAGTGGCCATGCGGGCGTTGGCCAGCGAGCCGGGTGCGCGGTTGCGCGTGAGTGGGGCCATCACGATGCGTGAGGCCAAAGCGATGCTGCCGACTTGGCAGGGTTCAAACAAAGAGCGCATGGGGTCCTTAATGGGTGTAATCGGGGCTTTCGCGTTGCAGCTTGCGCAGCAGCGAAGGCCAAACAAACGCGCCACCTAAGCCACCGGTTTGCACGCGCATCGCGTTGGCCACGCCGTTCAAAATTTGCGGGTCCACCGCCGTCAGGTCTTTGGGGCCCGCTTGACCAGCCAGCGCATCGACCTGGATGCGGCAGGTGTTCTCGAAGGTGTACATCGACAAGAACGCGTCGGCAATGGTTTTGCCCACGGTGAGCAAGCCATGGTTGCGCAGCATCAGGAAATTGGCCTCGCCCAAATCGGCCTGCAGGCGCAGCTTTTCTTCGTCGCGAATGGCCACGCCCTCGTAGCCATGGTAAGCCAGCGAGGCCAGCACAAACGTGCTTTGCTGGCTGATGGGCAGCACGCCGTGCGCCTGTGCGCTCACGGCCACGCCTGCCCGGGTGTGGGTGTGCAGCACACAACCGGCATCGGGCCGCGCTTCGTGCACCGCGCTGTGGATCACAAAGCCCGCCGGGTTGACCGGAAAGGGGCTGTCGTGCAACTTGTTGCACTGCATGTCCACCTTCACCAGGCTGGACGCGGTGATCTCGTCAAACATCAGGCCGTAGGGGTTGATCAAAAACTGATGGTCCTTACCCGCCACCGACTCGGGCAGCTTGGCGCTGATGTGGGTGAACACCAGATCGCTCCAGCCGTACAGCGCCACCAGCCGGTAACACGCGGCCAAGTCCAGCCGCAGCTGCCATTCGTCGGGGTGAACGCTGTCTTTTAAGGAAGGAATCTCAAACGCCATGGCTGTGCTCCGCAGGTCAGCAAAAGGGATTCAGCTTAGCGGCAAGCGGGGTGGGGGGATGACTTGTTGGTGACTGGGCGTGGAGGTTAAGCCCTAATGGGGTCATACATCACCTCGGCCGCGTCAACTCCTCCAGCCGCATCAACCAAGCCCGGGCGTGCACCCCGCCATCGGCCACAACCCCACACATCTCCACCGACGCTTGCAGTTGCCCGCACACCGCAGGCCGTTCGGGCTGGCCAAAAATTTTGCAGCGCAGCTGTTCGTCAAGTTGCACGCAGGGCACGCCAGCAGGTTTGCCTTGCGGCATGCCGGGGATGGGCGAGGAGATGGACGGCGCGGTGCAGCAAGCGGCGCAGCCGGGGCGGCAGGTCAAAGTCATTAAGTTTTGGGCATCCGGCTCAGCGTGGCCACAGGGCCCACAGTTGCAGGGGCTGCTTCAGGCGCCCTGCCAGTTCGCCCGCTGCCGGGCCGGAGCCCGCGTAATAGTCGGCCCGCACGGCGCCCACGATGGCGGTGCCGGTGTCTTGGGCCAGCACCAAGCGGTCAAAAGACGTTTGGGAGCCGGTGGACTTCATCCACACCGGGGTGCCGTAGGGGATGCTTCGGCGGTCCACCGCAATCGAGCGCTCGGCCGTGAGCGGCACGCCTTGTGCGCCTTTGGGTCCGGGCGGTGTGGTGCCCACGGGCAGCGCTTCTTCGCGGAAAAACACCACGCGCGGGTTTTGCCACAGCAGCTCGTTCACCCGCGAGGGGTTGCGGTCGATCCACGCCTTGATGCCGGGCCAGCTCGCGTCGGTGATCAGGCGGCGGTCCAGCAGCCAGCGGCCAATGCTTTTGTAGGGTTGGTTGTTGGTGCCTGCAAAGGCCATGCGCACCCAGCGCTGGCGGCCGTCGGGCTCGGTCACATTCACCAGGCCCGAGCCTTGGATGTGCAGCACCATGGCGTCCACCGGGTCGGCCAAATACAGCAGCTCTTTGCCGCGCAAGGCAGCGCGTGCGGCGGGCAGGGTTTCCATTTCTTGTCGGGTAAACCAGGGCTTGCGCTGGGCCAGTGGGGCAGGCGGCGCGTACAACGGCACCTGGAATGCGCCTTGCGCCCGGCGCGATCCGGTCAAGGCCGGTTCGTAATATCCAGTCAGAAGACCCTGTGTACGTTGGTCCAGTGTCTCGACACGGTAGGGCTGGAGTTTTTCGCGCATCCAGCGGCGCTGTTCATCGGCGCTGGCATTGGCCAGTCGGGCAATCTCGGGGCACAGCGCCCGCCAAGCGGGGGCCGGGCGTTGGCAGCTTTGTAGCCAAGCGGGCCAGGCTTCGTTGATGGCATCGCGCTCCATGCCGGGCAGCTCGGACCAGCGCACGGGCACCCAGCGGCTTTGCTCGCGCAACAGAGGCGGCGGCAGGGGCCGGGTGTCTTCCATGGCTGGGATGTCTTGGACACTGGGCAGCGGCGATGGGCTTGAGGTGGGCGGGGTTTGCACCACGGGGGCGACCGAGCAGGCGGCCAGCATGCCTACAATCGCGGCCATCAAGAAGCCGACCCGCAATGGGCGGCGGGACAAGAAACGGGGTTTTTGCATGGGTCTGATTTTGCTGGAAGCTTTGCTGGCCTTGTGTATCTTCATTGTGATTGTCTGGTGGACCATGTTTTCCGGCCGCAGCAAAGGTGAATTGCGCCAGGCCCCGGCACCGTCTGAACAACCTCAGAGCGAGGCCAACGGGGATGTCACCAGCACTGCACGGAATGAAGCCGCGCCAACAACAGCACCAACCGCCGACACAACACCAGACGATACCCGCAGCTGAAGCGCTCAGTCCAACAGGGTGTGTGCCCCTTCAAAGCGTTGGGCGTAATAGCGGTTGCTGAGCGCGTCGATGCGCACCCCGGTGCGGGGGTTGCTGGCGTGCACAAAGCGGCCGTCGCCTACGTACACGCCCACATGCGAGTGGCGTGTGCCCAAGGTGTTGAAGAACACCAGATCGCCCGGCAGCAAGTCGGCCCGGCCGATGGGGCGGGACATGCGGCCCAGGTCGGCCGCAGAGCCCTGGACCCGCAAGCCACCCCCTTCGCGCATCACATGGACCACCAGGCCCGAGCAGTCAAAGCCCGTGGCCGGGCCACGGCCGCCCCAGGCATAGGGCGTGTCGAGCAAAGACAGCGCGACCATGGCAACGTCGTTGCGCACGCTGTTGTAGGGTCCCGATGGCCGTTGGCGCGATGCAGCAGGGTTGGTGGGCACACCACTTGGGGGCGCAGGGCGTTTGGCTGGGGGCGATGAGCAGCCCACCAGCAAGAGAGCAGCACCCAGACCGCTGAGCAAGCAGCTGCGTCGTGTGTTGGATGGCGCGGTTGCCTTCATGTCAGTTGCCGCATCAGGTTGGCCAGTTCCACCGCCGACTTCACTTCCATCTTGTCAAACACCCGGGCGCGGTGCACCTCGACCGTGCGCACGCTGATGTCGAGCTGGTCGGCGATGAGTTTGTTGGGCAGGCCTTCGACCACCAAGCGCATCACATCGCGTTCGCGCTCAGTCAGCTCCAGCAGGCGTGACTGCAGGCGCTGCTGGGTTTGGCGGGCCACCAAACGCTCTTGAGACAAGGCCAAGGCCTGCTCCACCCGGTCGACCAAGGCGTTGTCCGAGAAAGGCTTTTCGCAAAAATCAAAAGCCCCGCGTTTGACGCTGTCCACCGCGGTGGGCACATCGGCGTGGCCGGTCAAAAAAATCACGGGCCAGGCCTGCGCCAAGCCGCTGGTCAGCAGTTGCTCAAACAAGGCCAAGCCACTCATGCCGGGCATGCGCACGTCCAGCAAAATGCAGCCCGACTGCTGCAGCCGTGACGGGTCGGGTTGCCAAGCGGTGCCCTGGCCTATGCCCTCACCCTGCACCATGGTCAAGAAAGCTTCGGCGCTGTCAAAAGATTCGCTGAACAAGCGCCGCGTGCGCAGCAGCCAAGCCATGCCCTCGCGCACACTGGCGTCATCATCGACAATGAAAACGGTGGGCGTGTCGGTGAAACTCATGCGCTGATCTTATCCAAAAGCACAGCGGGCAAGGTGAAGCGAAAGACCGTGCCCCGGGGTGTCAGGGGCTCAAAACTCAGGTGACCGCCGTGCTGCTCAACCACTGTGCGGCACAGGCTCAGGCCCAAGCCCATGCCTTCGGCCTTGGTGGTGAAAAACGGGGTGAACAGTTGCTCGGCCACGTCCTCGCCAATGCCCACGCCGACATCACTGACCGAAAACTCCACCCAGCCGTGTTCGGCGTTGGATGTGTCGTTGGAAGCGGTACGCCGCACCTGCAGCACCAGCACCCGCTCGGTGCTGCCGGGTTGGTCCATGGCCTGCATGCCATTACGCGCCAGGTTCAGCAGCACCTGCTCGACCATGGTGCGGTCGCACAGGACCGGGGGCAGTTTGGGCTCGATGCGGGTGTGCACTTTGACTTGGAGTTTGCGGGCCTGCAGATTGACCAGCGGGGCAATCGCGTCGAGCAGGGCCACAGGCGCCACGGCTTCGCGGGCCTGGTCGCGGCGGCGCACAAAGTCGTGCACGCTGTTGATGACCTTGCCCGCCCGCCCGGCCTGCTCGGCAATGCGGCGCAGGGCCATGTGCACGTCGTCCAGGGTTTGTGGCACGGCGGCGGGGTCTTTGAGCAGGTTGAGCGAGCCATTGGCATAGCTGGCGATGGCGGCCAGCGGCTGGTTCAGCTCGTGGCTGAGCAAGGAAGCCATTTCGCCCACGGTGGCCAGGCGGGCGGTGGCCTGCAGGCGCTCTTGGCTGGCCCGCGAGAGTTCTTCGATCCGCCGCTGTTCGCTGATGTCGATGACCGCGCCCATCCAGCCGGTTTGTTGGCCTTGGCCACTGATGAGCGGCGCTTCGATGATGAGCACCTCAAACCGCGTGCCGTCCGCCCGCATGAAAACCGATTCGAAGCCTTCGCGTGGTGGGGCGTTGCCCGCCAGCCGGATGGCTTGGCGCTGCTGGTATTCGTCCACCATTTCTGGGGGCCAATAGGGCATGGGGGCCAGCTTGCCCGTGAGTTGTTCGGCCGTCAGCCCCACCATTTGGCAAAAGGCCGGGTTCACGTAGGTGATGCGCCCTTCCAGGTCTCGGGCACGCAAGCCGGTCACCAGCGAGTCTTCCATGGCCTTGCGAAAGGCCAGCGCTTCGGCCAAGTCGTTTTCGGCTTTCAGGCGTCGGCGAGAGTCTTTGGCCAGCAAGACCATCACCGTGACCAAGGCAATCGACATGCCGGTCACCAAGGCGGTCAGCACGTTGGGGAACAGGTCAGGCTCGCCCCGGCGGCCGTCCATGCGCAGAACCAAGATGTTGCCGGGCAAGTCCACCAGCTGCTGGGCGGTGAACACCCTCAAGCCCCGGCTTTGGGTGCCTGCAATGGCCAGGCGGGTGCCGTCGGGTTCGGTGAAAGAGATTTCGTTGCGGCGGCCGTAACCCACGCCCAAGCGTTCATTGAGCAGGTCCTGCAGCCCATAGGTCACGACCGTGAAACCCACCAACACGCCGTTTCGGGTGTTGGGCAAACACATGTCCATGATTTCCAAGCCCAAGCCGTCCGATTGCGGCAGGTAATACGAGCGAGAGTAACTTGGGGCACTGCTGCGCTGTGCCCGCTGGCAGGCTTGTTGGGTTTCGCCCAATGATTCGGCACGTTGAACGCGTTCGAACACCGGGCTGCGCAAAGTGGAGTCGGCAAATTGCTTCAGGTTCAGTGCAGTGTCGCGCCATTCGATGCGCAACATGTCGCGGTTGTCGCGCAACAGGGCTTGTGCCTCAAGGGGCCAAAAGGCCTCAGAGGGATGGCTCGATTGCAGACCCTGAAGGGCCTGCACATGACGCGTCAGTTGGGTGCGTAAATCACTGACCGCGTTGGCGGTGTCGCGTTCCAATTCGGCTTGCAGTTGGCTGGCTTCGTAACGCCCAGCCAGCCAGACCAGGGTCACCAGCACCGCCATGACCAATGCGATCAACGCGCTCCAAAGACTGCGGCGGCCTCGCCCGCCGGGCAGAGCGTCTTCGACCGCCAGCCACCAGGCCAAGGCGCGAGCTTTGAATGTGGTGATCAGGCGTTGCAGCGCGGGGGATGTCATTCCTGCATTGTCCTGCACCCAGGCGTCAGAACTTGACGGTTGGGCGTGTTGGGCCGGTTGTGATCAGGGTGGGGTGTTGGGTGCGGTGGGTTGGGCCGCGCGTGGGTCAACCCGGGTGACTTGTGGGCTGGCCCAACTGCCCTCCACCAAAAACTCTTGGGCCGAGGCGCGTGCAAGGGGGTTTTGCAGCAACCACTGGGCAATGAAGGTGGTCAGGCCGACCACGGGATTGACGGCCAGGGCTGCCACCAAAGATGCGGTGCCCGTGTCCACAATGGGCAAAATTTGTACACGCAGCTTTTGGGTCTCTCGGGCCAAATCGGCCGATCCGTCCATCTGCACCAATGCGTTGACGCCTTTGATGTTCAAGTTGCGGGTATTGGCCATGCCATGCACGATGGTCACGTCCCCTTGAACTGCGTCAAACGCAAAGCCTTGTGAAAACACATCCCTGAAATCGAGCAGCAAGCGCCTGGGCAAGGCTTGCAGGCTCAGAACGCCCAGCAGTTTGGCCACGCCGGGGTCGGCTTTGAGGAATTGGCCTCGACCCATTCGCACGTCCAGGTGGCCGTTCAGGCTGGGGTAATGCAAGCTGAGTGGTGAGCCTTGCCAACTGATCACGCCTTCGAGTTGGCCCGCGCCGCCGCGCAAAGCGTCGGGCGTGCCCATTCGGGTCAACAAGGCGCCAGCATCGCGCACGTCCAGCACAAAATCCATCTCGGTCTTGCGCCAAGGGCTGCCTTCGCGGGCGGCCAGCCAGCGTCCCGTGCCGCGCAACGAGGCTTCGGGCAAATCAATGTTGAATTTTTTCAGTTGCCATTCACGGGTTGCGGAGGTTTGGGCGACGTTTTTGACGGTGTTAACGGCCTCGATTTCGACACGTCCCAAGGGTTTGCCGCGCAGCACCATCGCATCCACCACGATGTCGAGTCCGGGCAGGCTGGTGGGCGGTGCTTCAAGCAGACTTTCCACGTCGTTTGCACTCGAAGGCGGTAAATTCAGGCGACTCAGTCGTGCAAACAATTGACCGGCTTGATCAGATTGCCCGGGCAGGGCGGGTTCAAAGACCACATGGCCGCTGAGCTCGTCAGCGTCGATGTTGACCCGCCAGCGCCCTGCTTCGTAAATGCCCCCTGCTTGCACCTGATGCAGACGTCGGCCCTTGGCCGCCAAGCTGCTGGCCTTCAGACCCAAGCGTGTAGGCAGGTAGCTCTGCCAGACAGGGGGGTGTGTTGGTGAAGCAGCTTTTGCCTGAGCCGTTGGTTCGGGCAACAAAGCCAACCATTCGTCCACCACCAGTTGGTCCATAACGATGTGGGCGGTCACCCCGGTTGTGGGCAGCGCGGGCAGGTTTTCGGGCAAAACGCCCAGACCCAAGCGGCCGCGCAATACCTTGGGGGCGTCGCTGCTCAAATCGCGCTCGTACAGCACATGCACTTTGTCGCCCAAAGCGAGCCTGATCTCGTCTTGAAGCCCAGTTCGGTTGTGTTGGCTGTGGATTTGCAGGGTGAGAGGCTGTTCGGCTGCAGCGGTTTTGCCCAAGGGGGCGGGCAGTTGCAAGGCCAGGCCGCCAAGCTGGCTGCGTACCGTCAGCTCAGGCAGGCCTTTTGGCCATGCCAGGCGGGCGTGGTAGTCGGTGGCGCCGCTGGCGTGTTGGGCCAGCAAATTCAGCGGGGCCACATCGTCTGCCGCTTGCAGGCCCGCCGCGCTCACACGTCCCCGGGCCTCAAACATCGTCTGGGGTACCTTGGTGGTTGTTTGACCCGCAACCGGTTGGGGCGTGTGCATGCCTCCATCGATCAGGGTAGGACCACCCAACAGCGTGGCCTGCAGCTGGCGCACCTCAAACCCCCGTTCGTTGAACTGCAGCGTGCCGTTCAGTTTTCTCAGCCAGGGTGTGCCGGGCAGCATGCGCAAGTCGTTGCCATTGAACTGCACATTGCCTTGAACGCGGCTTTTGCTCAAGTCTTGCAAGGGCAGCTGCAAGGCAAACCGGGTGAGCACAGGGCCGCTGGCCTGTGCGGGCTGCAGCGCCCCCGAGAGCATTTCATTCAATGGCGATTGCCGCACCAGGCCCAGCACTAAGGGGGCATCGGCCATGCTTTGAGCCTGTACACGCAACAACGGTTGTTGGGCCATGTCCTCGATCTCCACCGAGGCGGCCTTCAGTGTGATGGCTTGTGCTCCGTCGCCGACCTTGGCGCTGGCTTCGCGCAGCTGCATGCCCATGCGGTCAAAAGTCAGTTGGCCTTGTAAGCCACGCAATCGCGGCCAAGGAACTTCACCGGGGTTCATCAGGGAGGCGGGCACCATGTCCAGTTCGCCGTCTTTCAATTCCCCTGTGAAGAGTAATGTGCCGTCTTCGGGCCGCGCAAAGGGCAGTTTGTCCAGATCGCCCTGGATTTGGACCTGCACATTTTCGTAGCGGCCTTGCACCAGCGCATCGCGCAGGTAATGGCGCACCTCAAGTGGCAAGCTCAGGGGCAGGTAGCGGTGCACGGATGCGGCTTGCGCCCGTTGAATGCGCCCTTGTAAGTTCAAGATGCCGGGGCCTTGGCCTTGCGGGCCAGGCCGCCATTGGCCCTGCCATTGGCCTTGCAAGTCGGCATTGGCCAAACGCAAGGACCAGTTCGGCACATGCCAGCTGGCGTTGGCATTTTGGTCAGTTTCTCGAGCCCAGCTCAGTCCCGCGTGCATTTCTTGCAAGGATACTTTGGATGGCTCCAGCAGCCCCGGTAACCACAGGGTACTGCCCTCGCCAGTTTGCAGGTCCAAACGCCCACCGTTGGCGGTCATGGCCAGCGTCAACTGCCCACCGCTCAGGCCGGGGACGTCGGCACCGGGGAGCGTGCCCCAGGCGGCCACCACCTCGGAGCCAGGCGCCCAAGTCAGGCCCTCGACTTGGGCCTGTGCCTCTTGAATGTCGGGTTTGTGCCAGTCGCCATGCCACAGCAGGTTCAAGGACGTGAGTTGGCCCTGCACATCACGCGCCTGCAAAGCACTGCGCAACTTGGGGGGCAGCGCCATGTCTGCGGGCATGCGCAAAGCCAAGGCCCGAAGGGCTTGTAAGTCCAGTTGCGCCGCTTGCAAGTGGCCTTTGGCCGGGCGAGCGCCTTGGGCGTTTGTGTAATTCAGCTTCAGTGGGCCCCCAGGCCAGCTCAGGCCCTGTTCGCCGATGACGCGCAGTTCCTGCGATTCGGCCACAAAGCCTTCGGCATGCACTTGCAGGCCCAACCGACCCGTCAGGCTTTGCAAGTTCAGGGGCGGCTGGTTGGGGTTGAATCGGAGCTGCAGGTCTTTCAGGTCCAGATCGGCCAAACCACCACGCCACTGGCCTTCGTAAACATCGGCCCACAGGTGCAAACGCCCTAGCCCTTTGATGGGCCCGTTTTTGCCCGACCCGCTGGCAGGCCCTGGCAGGCCCTGGGTGGACCAGCGAGCCATGTCCAGTTGCGGAAAGTGGGCAAAGGCTTGGCCTGACCAATCGCCCAATCGCCCCGGGTGCAAAGACAGTAACTTGCGCTTGAACTGACCCATCAGCACAAAGCGCTCGCCCCAGCCTGTGGGCGGGGTAGCGTCCAGGCGCAGCGCGTGTTGCCGGGCCGAGTTGCGCATCACCAAGTCCACGTCGCGCAGCGTCACAGGCTCTGGGCTGGTGCGGGGTTGAGCGGGTGTGATGCTCAGGCCTTGGCCTGGCCCATACCAATGCACCTTAGCGCCCCGCACCACCACCTCGCGCTGGCTCAGCAGCCAGTCAGCAGCAGGCGAATCCGCGCTGGCAGTGGGGCCCCAATCCATTCCGGCGATTTGCCATCGGCCATCGTCCAGTAGGCGCAGCGTCAGCTCGGGTGCATCCAGCACCAGTTGGTCCAGCTTCCCCTGCATGGCCGAGTGCAGGCTCAGCGCTACCTGCACTTTGGGCAAGTGCAGCGCGGTGCGGCCTAGGGCATCCTGCAGTTCGATGTCGCGCAGCTCAAAAGACGGCACCCAGCCCGTGCTTTGGGCCGATACGCCGCCAATGCGCACCGGAACACCCAGGGATTGCCGGGCAAGGCTTTCGAGTGCAGGGCGAAATTCGGCGATTCGCGGCACAATCCAAAAATGCAACGTTGCCCAGGCCGTACCCATGACCAGCCCGGCGACCAGCAAGACCCATAAGACAAGCCGAACAGCCCGCGCCAGCCAGGGGCTCAGCGGAGTTTCGGTAGGGGGCCAGGTGGGTGAAGACGACACAAACGTATGAATTAGAAAGTCAGCAGGAATTATGACCCGCAGCCAGTCTTCGGACGACCGTTTTGACCCTTCTGCTCCGATTGTTTCGCCCCCCGGTGTGGCCGGGCCTCAGGGTTTCCCCGCTGAATTGACCGTGTACTCCCGCTTTGTGCAGCGCTTGCACCGCCGCTACGCCGATGAAATGCCGCTGTTGCCCCCCGGCCCCCCGAGCCGCGACAGCTTGGGCGCCGCTTACGCCGCCTTGCAAGCCAAGGG